>CAKUMR010000106.1 GCA_934667865.1 uncultured Oscillospiraceae bacterium
TGTGCGCAGCCAGGAGATGAGGTTTTCCATCTGGGCCTGTGTGGTTCCTTTTCGTAATACGGTGATCATCTTTTTCTCTCCCTGTCATAAAAAATAGGCTGCACGAAAAGCATTTCGTACAGCCTTACAATACAATTTCAAAAGGACTTATTTGCAGCACGAAACGCTATTACTTTCCATAAAAAAGTAATAGTTAAAGTAATATGCAGCAAACGTCGAACGAAGCATGAAGTCTAGGTCCTTTCCATTGATACCCGGAATTATACCACGCGAAAGCACAGATTTCAAGTGGTTTCCGCGTTTTTTTCAGCGGAAAGCGGACGAATCTTCTTTCGGTAGAGCAAAACCATCAGGAAAATGCTCAGTGCCAATGAGGCGACCTCCGCAATGGGGAAGGCAAACCAGACGGCATCCATGCTCCCGCTGAGGGAGAGCAGATACGCCACGGGGATCAGGACGATGAGCTGGCGCGTCATGGAAACGTACATGCTGTACTGGCTCTTGCCGAGGCCCTGATAAACACCGTTGAAGATAATACACACGCCCGCCGCGAGGAAGGGGATACACATGATACGCAGAGCCGGCTCCCCAACGGCAAGCGTTTCCGCGTCCGGATTGAAGAAGTCAAGCAGCACATCCGGAAACGCCAGAAACAGCACCGTGCCGAGCAGCATCATGGCGGTCGCGCCCAGAATCCCGTACTTGATCACGCTCGTGATGCGTTCTGGCTTGCGCGCGCCGTAGTTATAGGCGGAGATGGCCAGCACGGCGTTATTGATGCCGAACACCGGCATGAAGATAAAGCTCTGTAACTTGAAATACGCGCCGAACACCGTCTTTCCGGTCTCGCCCAGCATAGACTGGGTCAGAGGGTCGTTGAAGCGGTCGAGCACCAGATTGAAGCTGTAGGTCATCAGCGAGCCGATGGCGATCATGAGCATGGAGGGGACGCCGATGCCGAGGATGCGGCCGATCATCTTTCCGCTGGGGCGGAAGCCCTTGAGAGACAGATGCACGTCCGTGTTTTTCTTCTTATTGAGCAGCACCGCAAGGAAGAAGGCGACGATCTGGCCGATCACCGTGGCGACGGCGGCGCCCGTGACCTCCATGCGCGGCAAGCCGAAATAGCCGAAGATGAGAATGGGGTCGAGGATGATGTTGATAATCGCGCCCGTTCCCTGTGTGATCATCGTGTAGGTCGTGCGGCCGGTGGACTGCAAAAGCCGTTCAAAAAGCACCTCGCCGAAGATGCCGAAGGAGGCAATGCAGATCACGCGGATATAGTCCACGCCGTAGGCGACGGTTTCCGGCTGCGGGGTCAGCGAGCGCATATAGGGCTCCGCGCCGAAAATGCCGAACAGCACGCACAGGAGCATTCCGCAGGCAGAGAGCACCAGACCGTTGAGCGCGGAGGAATTGACCTCCTCCTGATTTTTCTCGCCCAGCGCGCGCGAAAGCAGCGCATTGACGCCGACGGCCACGCCCGTCGCGATACCGATCATAATATTCTGCACCGGGAAGGCAAGAGAAACCGCGGTGAAGGCGTAGTTATTCGCATCCGAGATGCGCGAAACAAACACGCTGTCTACCACATTGTAAAATGCCTGCACCAGCATGGACAGCGCCATCGGCAGCGCCATGCCCAGAAGCAGCCGCCCCATCGGGAGGACGCCCATCTTGTTTTCTTTCAAGGAGCTCATCGTTCTTTTCTCTTTCTTATATAGATAATAGTCAAACACTATATATTATAAAAGATTATCCCCGGATTGCAATAGTGAACGTCGGAAAAAGGCACTTTCTTCGCTTTCCGGCAGACAATTTTCAGATGCGTCCGGCAGTTCTTCCCGTAAGCAGCAGAATTTTCGTCAAACTGCACAAAAATTGGTGAGATGCTATGCTTTCCCTGCCAGTCTGTGATATACTCAGACTGTTAAAAAATGATCAAGCCAAAAGTTTCGGAGGGAGGGAAAGAGTGAAAGGGAACCGTTAGGGTTCCCTTTCGCGTCCAATCACCCGCCGCAGCGGCCAAAATTGCAAAATAATATTACAAATCCATATTTTGCAATTTTGCAGGCAGCTTGTCAAAGAAGTCCAAAGGACTTTTTTGACAAGCTGGATACTGCAACAATAGAAAGGAGTCCTTTGCCATGACAACCGACCAGCTTCGTTCTCTGCTGACCGCCGACCCGTCGGCCGTCCTGGAGAGCGACAGAAGATTTTATTTCAAACAGATCGCGCAGGCCGCCGAGCTGATCGCCGCCAATGCGCGCCAGCGTCCCGTCGTCCTGCTCGCCGGGCCCTCCGGCTCCGGCAAAACCACGACCGCCCTGCTGATTGAGCGGGAACTGGACCGCAAGGGCATGGAGACCCACACGCTGTGCATGGACGACTATTTTCTCCCCCTGACCGAGCGGGAGATCGAGCTGCTGCACCGCAATGAGCTGGATCTGGAAAAGCCCACGCGCGTGGACATTCCCTTTTTTCAGCAGCAGCTCAGTCAGATCCTCGACGGGCAGGAGATCGAGCTGCCGCGCTATGATTTCAAGACCAGCCGCCGCGTCTTTGACGGGCGGACGCTCCGGCGCAAGCCCGGCGAGCTGATCATCATGGAGGGCATCCACGCCCTGAATCCCGACGTCACCGGCCACGCCGACTCTACCACACGCATCTATGTCAGCGTGCGCACGCGCATCACGGCGCAGGACGGCAGCGTTCTGCACCCGTCCAAGATCCGTCTGGTGCGGCGGATGCTCCGCGACAATCTCTGCCGCGGCCGCCCCTACGAGCAGACGATCGGGATGCGCGAGCGCGTGGACCGCGGGGAGCAGAAGTACATCATGCCCTTCAAGCAGCACGCGCACTACAGCATCGACTCGTTCTACTCCGCCGAAATGGGCGTTTACCACACCTGCCTTGCCGGGGCGCTGGATCGGCTGGAGGCGGAATATCCCGACCTTGCCGACGCGGTGCAGGTGCTCCGCGAGCTGCCGGAGGTCGATCCGGCGCTGGTGCCGGAGGATTCCCTGCTGCGCGAGTTTATCGGCGGCAGCGCGCTCCCCTATTAAATCAACGGAGGAGATTCCATGAAGAAATATATCGTTGCGCTGGATCAGGGCACGACCAGCAGCCGCGCCATCGTCTTTGACCGCACGCAGAACATCGTCGCCTCCGCGCAGCGGGAATTCCCGCAGATCTATCCGCAGTCCGGCTGGGTGGAGCACGACCCCATGGAGATCTATTCCTGCCAGTACGGCGTCATGATGGAGGCCATCACGCGCAGCGGCTGCGACGTACACGACATCGCCGCCATCGGCATCACGAATCAGCGCGAAACTACGGTCGTCTGGGAAAAGGCCACCGGCCGCCCCATCTACAACGCCATCGTCTGGCAGTGCCGCCGCACAGCCGCGCTCTGCGACCGGCTGCGCGCCGACGGGCTGGAGGATTACATCCGCGACACGACCGGCCTTGTACTCGACGCCTATTTTTCCGCCACGAAGATCCGCTGGATCCTCGACCACGTCCCCGGCGCGCAGGAGCGCGCCGAACGCGGCGAGCTGCTGTTCGGCACGGTGGACACGTGGCTTCTGTGGAAGCTGACCGGCGGCGCCGTCCACGCCACGGACTACACCAACGCCTCGCGCACCATGCTCTTCGACATCCACCGTCTCTGCTGGGACGAGCGCCTGTGCGGCGCGCTGCGCATCCCCATGCAGATGCTGCCGCAGGTGCGCGACAGCAGCGGTCTGCTCGGCACCTGCAATGTGCAGGGCTGCGAGATCCCCATCGCCGGCATGGCGGGCGACCAGCAGGCGGCGCTCTTCGGGCAGTGCTGCTTTGACCGCGGCGACGCGAAGAACACTTACGGCACCGGCTGCTTCCTGCTGATGAACACGGGCGAAACGCCCTGCGTCAGCCGCCACGGTCTGGTCACGACCATTGCCGCCGGTCTGAACGGAAGGGTGACCTACGCGCTGGAGGGCAGCGTCTTTGTCGGCGGCGCAGTCATTCAGTGGCTGCGCGACGAGATGCGCTTCCTTAACGAATCGCGCGACGCGGAATACTACGCCGGCAAGGTCGCCTCCACGGGCGGGGTGTACTTTGTTCCTGCCTTCACCGGTCTCGGCGCGCCGCACTGGGATATGTACGCCCGCGGCGCGATCGTCGGCATCACCCGTGGCACGCGGCGCGAGCACATCATCCGCGCGGCGCAGGAATCCATCGCCTACCAGAGCATGGATCTTGCCGACGCGATGCAGAAGGACACGGGTGCGAAGCTCTCCGAGCTGCGTGTGGACGGCGGCGCGAGCCGGGACACCTTCCTGATGCAGTTCCAGGCGGATATGCTGAACTGCCCGGTAAAGCGCCCGGTCGTGCGCGAAACGACCGCGTTGGGCGCGGCCTATCTGGCGGGGCTTGCCGTCGGCTTCTGGAAAGATCAGGAGGAACTGAAGCGCCTGTGGCAGTGCGATGTGACTTTCCTGCCGCGCATGGACGAGGTCCGGCGGGAGGAATGCCGCCGCGGCTGGGAAAAGGCCGTCGGCCGCAGCCTCGACTGGGCGGAGCACTGAGGGAAATTGCCCCGCGTGCAATTTCAAAAAAATTCCCGGGCGACCTGCTGAAGCAGGCCGCCCGGGATTTGGTTTTTACCCTACCTCCGCGATCTGCGGGGTGATCAGGTTTTCCAGACAGAAGCGCATGATGGCGCGGCGGGTGACAATGCCGATGAAATCGCCCTTGTCGTCCACGACGGGAACGAAGTTCTGATCCGTCGCTTTCAGCAGCAGGCTCTGCATATCCGTCGAAACGGAAACGGGGAGATTGTCCTTGCGGTGGCCGATCTCCATGATATTGTGGTTTTCCGTGTCGCGCAGATCCATGCAGCACAGGTTTTTGACCGCCCACAACAGGTCGCCCTCGGTCAGCGTGCCGCAGTACGTGCCGCAGCGACTGAGGATGGGCAGCGCGGTGTAGCCGGAATTTTCCATTCGCTCCAGTGCCTGACGGAGCGTATAATCATCGTACAGA
>CAKUMR010000107.1 GCA_934667865.1 uncultured Oscillospiraceae bacterium
GGTGTGTTACCTCCATTTTGCGGAAAGCCGCAATTTTTAGCGTCGCTTGACAAGGGCACGCATGCCCGCAGGACGTTCCGGCACGCCTTTCGCTGCGTTATCGTCCTTGACATACGCCGGTATGCCTGCGTCCTCTGCCTTGCGAAAAACGCGCCGGAACGCCCGGCGGGTCTTCGAGTTTTCCCGGAGGATAAACGGCAGCTGGCAAGGCAGACGAAGCAGATGGGCTGACGCCCATCAACGAGGATAACGAAACCAGATGTCGTTTAGATCAGGGAAAACCATGTGGGCCCTTGTCAAGCGACGCTAGCGTCGCTAAGAAGAGGTGAGATGTGTGCTTGAGCTATTCCTTTGCACCGACCGAAAGAAAAATACCGCGCTGGCGCTGGATCGTATCTGCCGCGCGGCGGCGGAGGGGCGCGGCGGCCAGATCCTGGTCACGCCGGAGCAGTTTTCCCACGCCGCAGAGCGCGAGCTCTGCCTGCGCGGCGGGAATACCATCAGCCGCTTTGCGGAGGTTCTGAGCTTTTCCCGGCTGGCCAGCCGCGTGTTTTCCATCGAAGGCGGCGCGGCGGACAGCGAAACCGACGCGGGCGGCCGCCTGCTGATGATGTCGTTGGCCGTGGAGCAGGTGCGCTCCCGCCTGAAAATCTTTGGAAGCGGTGCGGTGAAGCCGGAATTTCTCCTTCGGCTGATCGACACGCTGGAGGAATTTCGCAGCTATTGCGTGACCCCGGCCGATCTTCGCCGCGCCGGGCAGGAGCTGTCCGGTGTGCTTGCGGTCAAGACGGAAGAATTCGCTCTTTTGATGGAGAGCTACGCCAGCGTCTGCGCCAACTGCGGGCAGAACCCGGAAACGCGCCTGAACCGCCTGCTTGCCGCGCTGGAAACGAGTGATTTTGCGAAGGGTAAGACCTTCTATTTTGACGGCTTCACGGATTTCAACGGGATACAGCGCGAAATTCTCGCGCAGCTTCTTGCCGGCGGCGCGCCGGTACAGGTGTTTCTGACCTGCGGCGCACTGGACGCCGCGGCGCAGCAGTACGAGGCCGCCCGCGAAACGACGCGGCAGCTTCTGTCCGCGGCACACGCGCAGGGCGTCCGCACGGCGGTACATGAGGTGGATGAGGCGCAGGACGGCGCGCCGCTGGCCTTCCTGCGGGAGCGGCTTTTTGCAGGCGGGAATGTGCAGTTTGAAGGCGCGCAGGACGCGGTTTCCCTCCGCCTTGCGCCGGATGTACGCGGAGAGTGCCGCTGGGCGGCAGGCGAAATCCTGCGTCTTATCGGAACCGGTGCGCGCTGGCGCGACATCGCCGTCGCCTATACGGACGAGGCTTCCTACCGGCCCGTGCTGGAATCCCTTCTGCGCAGTGCGGAGATCCCGGCCTATTTTGCGGGCGACCGCAGCCTTTTGCAGGAGCCGGTGATCCATTTCCTGCTTTCCTCTCTGGAAGCCGCCACCGGCGGGATGGAACAGGAGGCCGTGCTCGCTTACTTAAAGTCCGGTTTTTCGCCCTTACCACGTGAGCGAGTCGACCGGATGGAAAACTATATCGTCCTTTGGAATCTCTCGTCCGGTCGCTGGGAACGCCCGTGGACGATGAATCCCTACGGTTTTTCCAAGCCAATGGACGCAGCTGGCGAAGCCCTGCTGACAGAACTGGAATCTGACCGGCAGACGGCGTTTGTCCCGCTGCTCACGCTCCGCGACGCGCTCCGGCGCGCGCAGAACACCGGCGAAATGGTGCTGGCACTGAACGATTATCTGGAAACGCTCCGATTCCGCGAGCGCCTGAACGAGCAGGCCTCCGCGCTTTACGCGGCGGGAGAATTGCAGCGCGCGCAGGAATACGCCCAGATCTATGGTACGGTCTGCACGGTTCTGGAGCAGATCTACGGTGTTCTCGGAAAAAGCGTCCGCGCCCCGGAGGACTTTTTTGCAGTGTTCCGCACGGCGCTCAGTCAGTATCAGATCGGCAGCATCCCGGCCACGCTCGACTGTGTGACCGTCGGCGCGCTGATGACGCAGCGCCGCTGCGATACGGAATATCTTTTCGTCCTCGGCGACAACGAGGGCAGCTTTCCCTCTGCACAGGAGAACCAGAGCCTGCTGACGGACAAGGAGCGCATCAGCCTGATGCGCATCGGCATCGCGGTATCGCCCACGGCGGCCGGACGGCTCGACCGGGAGCTTGCCGGGATTCATGACGTGCTGTCCGCGCCGCGGCGCGGCATTGCCTTCACGGCGGTAGACGGAAAAGAGGCCTACTATTTCCGCCGTGCGGCAAACCTGTTCCCTGACAGCCTTTGCGCCGCGGAGGATGCGGAGCTGATCTCGCGTTCGCGCCGCGAGTACCGTACTTATCTTTCTGCGCACCTGCGTGAGCTTGGCCAGAAGCTTCCTAAGCAGATAGAACGGCAGACGCTTGCAGCCCTGTTGCGGGCGAAGGAGTATGCGATTGGCGGCCTGAAGCCGGAAACGGTGCGTGCACTCTACGGAAAAACGCTGCATCTTTCCTCGACAAAGATTGACTGCCTCGCTGGATGCCGCTTTGCTTACTTCCTGCAATACGGTGTAAAGGCGCGGGAGCGCAAGCCTGCGCTGCTGGATGCGCAGCTTTACGGCACCTTTGTCCACTATGTTCTGGAGCACACCGTCCGGCAGACGCAGGTCGAGGGTGGCTTTGCCGCCGTGTCCGCCGAGCGCGTGCTGGCGATCGCGGAGGAGGCAATGCAGCGCTATGCCGAAACGGAGCTTGCAAGCCTCCTCGAATCCGAGCGCGAGGCCTATCTCTTCCGCCGTACCTTCTCCGAGGTGCGGCAGGTGGTGCAGGAGCTGTACGCGGAGCTGACGAAGTCCGCGTTCGAGCCGCGCTGGTTCGAGCTTGGCTTCTCCGACCGCGGGCCGCTGCCTGCGGTGCGCATCGTCGGCAGGGAAATGGCAGCGGAATTGGAGGGCTTTGTCGACCGTGCCGATCTTTGGGAGCACGACGGCAGGCAGTACATTCGGATCGTTGACTACAAAACGGGGAAAAAGGATTTCGACTATACCAACATTCTCAACGGGCTCGGCCTGCAGATGCTCCTGTATCTCTTTGCACTGGAGCGGCAGGGCGAGGTGCTGACGGGGCAGAAGCTGCTGCCCGCCGGGGTTCTGTATTTCCCAGCGCGCATGGAGCGCGTGACGGTGAAGGATCGCTTTTCCGAGACGGAGGCGGACGCCGCACGCAGAAAAGCGCTGCGCCGCAAGGGACTGCTTCTCAACGACGAAAGTGTCTTGCAGGCGATGGAGCCCTGCAAGGACGACCCGATCTTCCTGCCCTACGGGCACGATAAAAACGGGGATCTCACCGGTGATCTGGCCTCTGTCGAGCAGCTTCGCCTGCTGGAAACGCACGTATTTTCTACGGTCGCCGCGCTGGCGGACGACCTTGCACAGGGAAATGTCACGGCAAATCCCTATTACTATGACGATTTGCAGAACGCCTGCCGCTGGTGCGCCTATCAGGAGCTCTGCGCGGACAGCGCGGAAAAGCGCTGGTTGGAAAAGGTTCCGGGCAACCGGCAGTTCTGGGAGCTTCTCGGAAAGGAGGACGCAAATGGCTGAGCTGGTTTTAACAAAGGAGCAGCAGGCAGTCGTGGACGACCGCGGCGGCGCGCTGCTGGTTTCGGCGGCAGCCGGTTCCGGCAAGACCAAGGTACTGGTCGACCGCGTCCTTGGCAGAGTGGCCGACCCGTCGCAGCACTGCAACATTGACGACTTTCTGATGATCACCTTTACGCAGGCGGCCGCGTCCGAGCTGCGCGGCAAGCTGATCTCTGCCCTCAGTGAGCTTCTGTCCAGACAGCCGGAAAACCGGCACCTGCAGCGGCAGATGAGCCGCGTCTATCTGGCGCAGATCTCGACCGTCCACGCTTTCTGCGGCGCGATCCTGCGCGAATATGCACACGTTCTCGACCTGCCTGCGGATTTTCGCGTCTGCGACGACGAGGAGGGAAAGCAGCTTCGTGCCCGTGCGCTGACCGATACGCTGGAAGCGGCCTACCACGCCGTGCAGACTGACGCGCAGCTTGCCGCGGCGCTGGATATGCTGGGGGCGGGGCGGGACGACCGCGCCATCCACGAGCTGATCCTCAAGCTCTATGAGAGCGTGCAGTGCTACGGCGATCCGAAGGCGCGCATGGCTGCGCTGACAAAAATGCTGGACGTTTCTTCCTGTGCCGATGCCGGGCAGACGGTCTGGGGCGAATACCTGATCGAGGAATTCCGGCGCTATCTCTCCCTCTGCGCCCACTCGCTGGAAGAGGCATGCCGGATGATAGACGAAACGGATGCGCTGGCGCCATATTCCGCAACGTTTCATGCGAATCTGGACGCCGTGCGGGCGCTGGCACAGCAGACGGCGTGGGAGGCGATGCGCGCCGGTGCGATCGACTTCGGGCGGCTCGCCTCCATCCGCAAATGTGACGTACCGGAGAAAAAGGAATACGTGCAGGCGCTGCGTAAAAAGATCGTGAACGGCATCCGCGCGAAGCAGGAAAAATTCTCCCTGCCCTCTGCGGAGGCACTAGCCGATCTGCGGCTCAGCGGCGACGCGCTTCAGGGCCTGCTGACCCTTGTCGAGCAGTTCTCGGAGCGCTATCACAGAGCCAAATTGCAGCGCCATGTGCTGGACTACAACGATCTGGAGCATGATACGCTGCGCCTGCTCACAGGTGCCTCCGGCGGCCCGACCGCCACGGCGCGGGAGCTTTCCCAGCGCTATGCGGAGATCATGGTCGACGAATATCAGGATACCAACTGCGTGCAGGATGCGATCTTCACGGCGATCTCGCGTGAGGGGAGAAACCTCTTTTTTGTCGGCGACGTCAAGCAGTCCATCTACCGCTTCCGGCTGGCTGACCCCGGCATTTTTCTGGAAAAGTACCGCCGCTTTGTGGACTATACACAGGCTGCGG
>CAKUMR010000108.1 GCA_934667865.1 uncultured Oscillospiraceae bacterium
CGGTGGCCTTCGCGGCAGGAATCTGAAGTTTGATATAACCAGTAACTTTCTGTGCCATGATAAGCACCTCCAAATAGAATGTGGTGATACGCAGGAGCGTATTTTTGGCGGGGAGAACCCCTCCCACGTTTTGCTGCCGGATCAGTCGGAGACGGCTTCGACCTGATCGAGCTCCAGCTCGACGGGCGTTTCGCGGCCGAACATGGAAACGGTCACGCGAACCTTGTTCTTTTCGATGTCGAGCATTTCGACAAGGCCGTTGAATCCGGTCAGCGGGCCGTCCATGACGCGGACGGTATCGCCAACGGCGTAGCCGACGACGATCTCTCGCTTCTCAACGCCGAGCTGGTAGACCTCGTCCTCCGTCAGGGGCGTGGGCTTGGTGCCGGAGCTGACAAACCCGGTGACGCCGCGGACATTCTTGACGATGTACCAGGCCTCATCCGTCATGACCATTTTAATCAGCACATAGCCGGGGAAAACCTTGCGATCGTAGGTCTTCGGGCCGTTGTCCGTGATCTCGGTGACGGTTTCCATCGGAATGGAAACCTGATGGATGATGTCCTGAAGCTGGCGCGTTTCAACTGTCTTTTCAATGGTTGCTTTTACGGTGTTTTCATAACCGGAATAGGTATGAACAACATACCATTTTGCACCTTCTGCCATGGCGATCAGAACAGCTTGCCGAGCAGGTCAATGCCAAAGCCGGCCAGAAGATCGAACAGGCAGACAATGATGCCGACGATCAGAACGGAAACAAGAACGACGAGGGTGTTGTTCAGAAGCTGCTTGCCGGAGGGCCAGACGACCTTCTTCAGCTCGCTCTTCATTTCGCGGAACCATTTGGCAAGACGCTTGCCGGTGCGGACGAAGAAATTCGGTTTTTTGTTCGTTTCTGCCATTGTTTTCACCCTTTCATCACTTTGTTTCGGTATGAACGGTATGCTTTCTGCAGAACCTGCAATACTTCTTCATTTCGAGACGGTCGGGGTCGTTCTTCTTGTTCTTCATCGTGTTGTAGTTTCTTTGCTTGCATTCGTTGCATCTCAGAGTGATCTTAACTCGCATGTCGGCACCTCCTTAAATTTTTGCCTCCCTGTATACCGGCGGCTATTCAGATTTAGAAGACGCCGAAACTACATGGCGTCATCCGCAGGCGAAAAAAGAGCGCACAAAAAAAGCCCCTTTTTCACAGGTAAAACTATTCTATCACAGGAAATGGACAAGGTCAATCATTTTTTTCTTTCTTTTTCTTCTTTTTTTCGATATAATAGAGAAAAAACGGGAGGGACGCCCATGCGCGACGAAATTTATGCCCGGCTGCTGGAGCTGGCGGAGCCGGGAGAGTTTGCCGAGTTCAGCAGACGAATCTGCATGACGGGCTATCCGCTGCTTGGCGTGCGCCTTCCGCAGCTTCGGAAGCTTGCCAAGGAGATCTGCCGCGGCGACTGGCAGACGTTTTTGCAGGAGCCGGGGTACGGAACCTACGAGGAGATCATGCTCGAGGGTATGGTGCTGGCGGGGGCCAAGACGGAGCTTGCGGAGAAGCTGGCACGCACGTGCGCCTATCTTCCCAAAATCGACTGCTGGGCGCTGGTGGACAGTGTCGTGCCGACCTACCGCTTTAAGCCGCAGGAGCTGCCACGGGTGCGGGAATTTATTCTGCCCCTGCTGCAAAGCGAGCGGGAATTTGATCAGCGCTTTGCGCTCGTTGTGCTGCTGGACTATTTCCTGACGCCGGAATACGCCGCGGAAACGGCGGAGCTGGTCGCGGCGCTGCAAAGCGATAAATATTATGTAAACATGGCGCGGGCGTGGCTTCTGGCGGAGCTTGCCGTGCAGCAGGAGGCTCTGACCTTTGCACTGCTGGAATCGGGACGGCTCGACGCCTTCACGCACAACAAGACCATTTCCAAGCTGTGCGATTCCTACCGGATCCCGGAGGCAAGCAAAGACTGCGCCCGCGCGCTGCGGAGAAGGGAGAAACAATGAGAGTTCTTGCAATTGACTATGGCGACGCCCGGACGGGCATTGCCGTTTCCGACGCGATGGGGATGATCGTCGGGCAGACCACGGTCATTCACAGCTATAACGCCGAAAAAACGGCGCAGGAGATCGCGCGTCTGGTGCAGCAGACCGGCGCGGAGCGTCTGGTCATGGGCTTCCCGCGCAACATGGATGGTACAGAGGGGCCGCGCGCCGCGTTGTACCGGGAATTTGCCAAGCGCGTGGAAGCGGCATGCGGCAAGGAGGTCGTCCTGTGGGATGAGCGCCGCACGACGGTGGAGGCGCACCAGATATTGAGCGACTGCAATTATCACGGAAAAAAGCGGAAAAACACCGTTGACGCGGTGGCAGCCTCGCTGATTCTGGAGGGCTATCTGTCCTTTTTGTCGCGCGGGTAACGGCCGAACAGCTCTTTCAGCCCGACGAGGAGGAGAAATCCGCCGAATACCCTGCGCAGGACGCCGGTGTCAAGACGCAGACCCAGCCACGCGGTGAGCGCCGCGGCCGCCGCGCCTGCCAGCGCGGCAGGCAGGACGACATCCCAGCGGATGAGGCGGTTTTTGATGTGGAAGATCAGTGCGCAGACGGCGGTGGGCAGAAAGTACAGCAGGTTGATTCCCTGTGCGGTGCGCTGCTCCAGCCCGCAGATCGCGGTCATCCAGACCATCAGCAGCGTGCCGCCGCCGATGCCAAGCCCGGAGAGCACGCCGCAGACCAGTCCGGCCAGCGCCGGAAGAAGCCACGACTTCATCGCAGCAGCAGCCGCAGGCCGCCCCAGACGATGAGCAGCCCCAGCGCCCGGTGAAGCCAGACGGCGGAGAGCTTTTTCAGGAGCAGTCCCGCGATCACCCCGCCGGCGGCGCCACCGATCAGATAGGGGAGCGCCTGCATGAAATCAAGGCTGCCGTGCAGGAAATAGACACCGAGGGACACCAGCGACAGCGGGAGGATCACACACACGCTGCACGCAAAGGCCTCGTGTGCCTTCAGTCCGCACAGGTGCGTCAGCAGCGGCAGCAGGAGCATCCCGCCGCCCGCGCCGAACAGGCCGTTGACCAAGCCTGCCATCAAGCCGCTGACGGCGGCGCCAAGCTTCGGTTTTTTCTTGAAAAAATGTTGCATATATCCTCCAATGGCGAAAAAACGCCCTCGACGGAAGTGTTTCCGTCGGGGGTGTAATTTATTCTGCGTTCATCAGATCCTGAATGACGCGGCCTGCCAGCATCAGGCCGGCACAGGAGGGAACCCAGGAAACGGAGGCCGGCACCGTGCGGCGGCCGGGAGGGGGCGGCTCCAGCTCCAGCGGCTTGTGGGGCAGCTCCTGACTGTAGAGAACCGTGTGATGCAGGATGCCGCGGGCTCTCAGCTCTCGGCGCATGATGCGCGCCAGATGGCAGCCGCTCGTTTCGGAGATGTCCGCGATGCGGAACTGTGTGGGGTCGAGCTTGTTGCCGGTGCCCATGGCGCTGATGATGGGAATATTCTGCGCCATGGCGTTCTGGATCAGGCTCAGCTTGCAGGATACAAGGTCAATGGCATCGATGATGTAGTCGTACTGCCGGTCAAAAAAAGCCGCCTTGTTTTCTTCGTTGTAAAGCAGCGGCAGGGAGCGCACGGCACACTCCGGGTTGATGTCCAGCACGCGCGCGGCCATGACGTCGGATTTGTTTTGCCCGACGGTCGAGCGCAGCGCGCAGAGCTGGCGATTGAGATTGGAAACGCCGACGGTGTCGTTGTCCACCAGTGTCAGCGCGCCGACGCCCGCGCGCGTGAGCGCCTCCACCGCATAGCTGCCCACGCCGCCGATGCCGAACACGGCGACGTGTTTGCTTTGCAGGCGCTGCACGGCCTCCGGGCCGAACATCATTGCTTCTCGAATCAGATAATCATGCATTTTTCGTACTCCTGAAAAACCGGAGCGCTGGGCGCTCCGGTTTTTGCTTTTCGTTTCTGGTTGTCAGGAAATGCTGCTGTTGCTGCTGAGGTTGTAGACGGTGTTGAGCGCATAGTCGAGATGGCTATGCATCGCATTGTCCGCGTCATAGTCATAGGCGACGTCCTTGGTGAGCGCCTCAAACCACTCGTTCGTCAGCGTATTGCTGACCAGAATGTCCTTACAGGTCTTGTCATAGCCCTGGAAGAAAACGGCATAGGTGCCGGCAGAGGTCTCAAAGACCTTGTAGTCGCCCTCGGAGGGCTTGCCGTTGAACAGCCATTCATAGACCTCCTGGTTGGCAATGGACTTATGCGTTCCCTGTGTGTAAGCGCTGGTGGAGCTGTCGGAGTAGGTGGAAGCCAGCGTCTTAAAGTTCTCTTCGGTGGAATCCTTCTCCAGAGCTTCCTTCAGAGCGGCGACCTTCTCTGCGGCGGTCTGCTTGGTTTCATCGGTGGAGGAGGAATCGGAGCCGGTGTCCGTGCTGTCGTTCTTGATATAAATCTGGAGATAATTGACGGTCCTGTAGTCGCTGTCGGTGCGGGAAACGAACTTCACGACGTAGTAGTTGTCGCCGGACTCAAAGAGCTTGAGATCGTCCGCCTTGATGGAATTGCTGAACAGCCATTCGGCGGCTTCCTCGCTGATGGAGCTGGTGACGCTGGACTTGGACTGCTCGGTGTAATCGACGACGTTTTCCCCCTCAAACTTATCCATCATGTCCTCTGCGGCAGCCTTGGCGGAGGCACGGTTTTCGTCGGTGATCTCGGCAGTGGTGCCGTCGTCATTCTTGCCGGCAAAGGCGGAGGCCTTGGAGGTGTAGAGCTGATAGCTCACATAGTCAAAATCGGTCGGATCCTTCTCATAGCGGTCGGAGATCTCCTGATCGGTGTATTCCAGAGAGCTGATGTAATCGGAATAGATATAAGAGAGCTTCAGGAAGTCGCGGTAGCCGTCGACGTCGCAGCCCTTGCCGAACATATTTTCAATATAGGTATCGGCGCTCACGC
>CAKUMR010000109.1 GCA_934667865.1 uncultured Oscillospiraceae bacterium
GTAATACACAGCAGCTGCTTCTGTCCCTGGGACAGGCTGCCGCCGTTGCCGGTCATCGGTGTGTCATACCCCTGCGGAAGGCGCCTGATAAAGCTGTCGGCATGTGCCGCCTTGGCAGCGGCAATCTCGGAGAGCATGGATTCCGCGCTGGCGGCGTCCAGCACGGGAAGCGCACCGGCCGGCACCGGAAGCTCCGGCTGCGTGGGCGAAAAGCGCCGGTCAGCCGCCGCACCGATGCGCTCGATGTGCGCCCCGACGGCAATGCTGCGCTGCCGCAGGTATTGCAGGGCAAGTCCGCCCGCAATGCACAGGGGCGCGGTCAGGCGGCCGGAAAAATGTCCGCCGCCCGCGGCATCCTGCGCGCCCTGCCACTTGACCTGCGCCGGATAGTCCGCATGGGAGGGCCTCGGCACGTCCGTGAAGGCCGCGTAGTCAGTGCTGCGCGTGTCCGTGTTGCGGATGATCGCCGTCAGCGGCGCACCGCAGGTGTGACCGCCGGCGAGTCCCGCGAGAAACTCCGGCCGGTCCGGCTCGCGGCGGGCCGTCGTATGCGCGCCCTGTCCCGGTGCGCGCCGCGCCAGAAAGGCGTTCAATTCGTCAAGATCGGGCGAAAAGCCCGCCGGGAAGCCCTCCATACACACGCCGATGGCGGGCGCATGGGACTGCCCGAAAATAGTGATCCTCAAAGCGGACCCGAAGCTGCTGCTCATCGCTCGACCTCCTTTGTCATCTTTCGATAGTCCGTCCAGAAGCGCGGATAGGATTTTTTCACCGCCTCCGCACCGCGCAGCGTAATGGAGCCGCGGCAGGCGCCCGCGGCAATGGCCGCCAGCATGGCGATGCGGTGGTCGTTGTGGCTGCTCACGAGTCCCCCCGTGAGCGTTCCGCGGCGGACGGTCAGGCTGTCCTCCCCCTCCGCCGCCTCGATGCCGAGGGCGCGCAGGGTCTGGGCAATGCTGCGCAGGCGGTCGCTTTCCTTGATGCGCAGGCGGCCGGCGCCGGTGAGGCGCGTTTCGCCCGCAGCACAGGCGGCCAGCAGCGCAACGGGCGGCGCAAGGTCGGGAATGTCGGATACGTCCACCTCGCAGCCCCGCAGAGGTGCGGGGTAAACCGTCACGGCTTCCGCCGTCTGCCGCACCTCCGCGCCGAACGCGCGGAGAATGTCCGCGATCCTCCGGTCGCCCTGCGCGGAATCCGCCGCAAGGCCCGTGACCGTGACCGGCCCGGAAACCGCGCCCGCGCACAGCCAGAAGGCCGCATTCGACCAGTCGCCCTCGACCGTCAGCCGTCCGGGGCTGCGGTAGCGCTGACCGCCGGGGATATGCCAGCCGTCCGGCATCGATTCCACCGTCACGCCGAACCGTGCCAGCGCGTGGAGCGTCAGGTCGATATAGCCGCGCGACTGCGCCGGGCTGGTCAGGAGAATCTGCGAGTCCGACGGCAGCAGCGGCAGAGCAAAGAAAAGTCCGGAAATAAACTGAGAGGAAACGTCGCCCGGCAGGCGGAAAACGCCCGCGTGCAGCCGTCCCTCGCAGCGCACCGTGTCAGGCGCGGGGCGTGAGAGCGTGCAGCAATGCGCCTCCAGTTCCTCCCACAGGGGCGAGAGCGGCCGCTCGGCCAGACGGCCGTGCAGCTTGAACTCGGCGCACAGCCCCAGCGCGGCGACGACCGGCAGCAGAAAGCGCAGCGTCGAGCCGCTCTCCCCGCAGTCGAGCGTGAGGTCGCCCTCGGCGTAGGCCAGCGGGCGGACGGTGAAGGCGTCGGCGGCATAGCAGACCGACGCGCTCATGGCGTTCAGGCAGCGCGCCGTGGCCTGAATGTCCTCGGAAAGCTCCGCGCAGGTCAGGCGCGTGGTGCGGTCGGCCAGCGCCGCGCACAGAAGCAGGCGGTGCGCCTGCGATTTGGACGCAATGGCTTCGATCGTCCCCGAAATGCGGACGGGCGGCAGGGTCAGCTCCATTGCGTCAGCCCCGCTTCCATGACCGATTCCAGCTCCGATACCGGCAGGCGGCACAGCTCGCACTTCCCCACCGCCGTGGGAATGACGAGCGTGACCGTGTCGCCCTGCCGCTTTTTATCCGCAAGGGCGGCCTGCGCCAGCTCCTGCGGTGTGAACTGCGTATCGAGCGGCAGGCCGAATTTTTTCAGCACCGCCAGAATCTCCTCCCGGTCCTCCTTGCAATAGGCGCGCGCCATGACCGCCGTACCGATGGCGACCGCCGCGCCGTGCGTTACCGTGTAGCCGCTGCATTTTTCCACCGCATGGCCGACGGTGTGGCCGA
The DNA here is from genome assembly GCA_934667865.1 of uncultured Oscillospiraceae bacterium. The sequence goes on from CAKUMR010000109.1 coordinate 2,283, forward strand.
GGTTCAGGAGCTTGCGGCGGCCGGTTTCAAATTCATCCTCCGCCACGACGTCGCGCTTGTGCGCAACGCAGCGCGCGATCACGTCCTCGCGGTCAAAGTCCGGCCCGTCCTGCGCCAGCCGGTCAAAGAGCGGGCGGTCGAAGAGGATCGCCGTCTTGATGACCTCGGCGCAGCCCTCGCGGAAGGTTTCCTCCGGGAGGGTGTCCAGCGCGGCGATGTCGCACAGCACCAGCGCCGGCTGATGAAATGCGCCCGCAAGGTTCTTGCCCTCCGGCAGATCGACGGCCGTCTTACCGCCGACGGAGGAATCCACCATCGCCAGAAGCGTCGTCGGCACCTGCACAAAACGCAGGCCGCGCAGATAGGTCGCCGCGGCAAAGCCTGCCAGATCGCCCACCACGCCGCCGCCGAGGGCAAGGACGGTGTCCGTCCGGGTCAGGCGCTTGTCTGCCAGTAAGCGAAGAAGCTTCCCGTAGTTTTCCAGATTTTTGGACTGTTCTCCCGCCGGGAGCACCGCAGAATATACCGAAAAGCCGGCCGCCTTCAGGGAGGCCTCCGCGCGCTCCAGCCAGAGCGGCGCGACGTTCGTATCCGTGACGATCAGCACGCTGCCAGACGCGAGCGCGGAAAGCTCCGTCCCCAGCGTGTCCAGCAGGCCGCGGCCGATCTTTACGTCATAGCAGCCGGATGCCTTGACTTTTACCGTTTTCATATCCCGTCAACCTCCTCCTTGCGCCGCTTGCCCGCCTCCAGCGCGGCGCACAAAGCGGCTGCATCGCCGTTTGCCAGCGCGTCGCGGTAGACCTGAAGGTTTTCCATCAGGGTGTCCAGCTCGGCCAGCAAAAAATCCCTGTTGTCGAGAAACAGCTCCGTCCACATGGGAGCATTGAGCCACGCCACGCGGGTCAGATCCTTATAGCTTCCGGCGGAGAAGCCGCGGTGCGCTCCCGCCGTAGGGCTTTTGATATAGGCGTTGGAAACAACGTGTGCAAGCTGCGAGGTAAAGGCGATCATCTGATCATGCTTTTCCGCCGTGGTGACGGAAAACTGCCCAAACTGCGGCGCCGCAAGCAGCTCCTTTACCCGCTCGAGCAGACGGATGTCGTCGAACACCGGCGGCACGAGCACCATGGGCGCGCCCCTGAACAGGTCGGCGCGGCTATACTTGAAGCCGGAAAAATGTGTGCCCGCCATGGGATGCCCGCCGACATAGAGCCAGCCGCAGCGCTCCGCCAGACGGAAGCCCGCCTCGCAGATCTGCCGCTTGATGCCGCAGCAATCGACGACGACCGCGGTCTTTGCGATTTTATCCCCCATGGCTTCCAGATAGTCCGCCGCTGCCTGCGGGCAGACCGCCAGCAGCAGAAGCTCGCAGGCGCCGATGTTTTCCTCCGTAAGCGGCTCGTCCACGGCGTGCGCCATCTGGGCAAACTGTACCGTAGAGGTGTCCCGGTCGCAGCCCAGCACACGGTGCCCCGCGTCGTGGTAGGCTCGCGCCAGCGAGCCGCCGATCAGGCCGAGGCCGAGGATCCCGACCGTCATACGAGAGCCTCCCGCACGCGGCGCATCCGCCTGGCAAGATCCGCAAACTGCTCCGGCTTCAGAGACTGCGCGCCGTCGCACAGGGCATGCATCGGGTCGTTATGCACCTCGACCATCACACCGTCCGCCCCGCAGGCGACCGCCGCCAGCGCCATGGGCGGCACCAGACGAACCTTGCCCGTGGCATGGCTGGGATCGACGATGACCGGCAGGTGGCTCAGCTCGTGCAGCATGGGCACGGCGGTCAGGTCGAGCGTGTTGCGGGAGTAGGTATCGAAGGTGCGGATGCCGCGCTCGCAGAGGATGATATTCTGGTTGCCCTCGGACATGATGTATTCCGCGCTCATCAGAAGCTCCTTGAGGGTGTTGGCAAGGCCGCGCTTGAGCAGGATGGGTTTGTTCGTCCGGCCCAGCTCCTTCAGCAGGTCAAAGTTCTGCATATTGCGCGCGCCGACCTGAATGATGTCTACATCCGCAAAAAGATCAAGGTAATTCGCGTTCATGATCTCGGTGACGATGGGCAGGCCCGTGGCCTTCTTCGCCTCCAGCAGCAGCCGGATGCCCTCCCCCTTCAATCCCTGAAAATCATAAGGAGAGGTGCGGGGCTTGAAGGCGCCGCCGCGCAGGATGTCCGCGCCGGCCGCCTTGACCTGCTCGGCCACATAGATGATCTGCTCTTCGGTTTCAACGGAGCAGGGACCGGCGATCATGCAGAAGTTGCCGCCGCCGATCTTCACATTCCCGACCTCGACGACCGTGTCCTCCGGGTGGAACTGGCGGTTGCACTGCTTGAACGGCTCCGTGACGCGCTTGACAGACTCAACAATGTCGAGGCTTGCCAGCAGCTCCATGTCGACGCGGCTGGTATCGCCGATCAGTCCGAGAATGGTATAATCATGACCCTGAGAGATGTGAACGTCCAGTCCCTGTGTGCGCAGCCAGGAGATGAGGTTTTCCATCTGGGCCTGTGTGGTTCCTTTTCGTAATACGGTGATCATCTTTTTCGCTCCCTGTCATAAAAAATAGGCTGCACGAAAAGCATTTCGTACAGCAATTTCAAAAGGACTTATTTGCAGCACGAAACGCTATTAC
>CAKUMR010000110.1 GCA_934667865.1 uncultured Oscillospiraceae bacterium
GCGCGGGAATGTCCCGCAGTTCCGCGCTTCGGATGTTAATCTCTTCCATTTTTTTACTCCGCAATGTCCGCAAGCCGGAAGCGGATAACCTTTTCCAGCTCCGTCAGATTTGTTTCGATCTGAAGTCCGATCCTGCCGCCGCTGAAAAAGATGGTATCAAACTGCGCGGCGCTCTGATCGATCACCGTCGGGAAGAACTTCTTCATTCCGACCGGCGAGCAGCCGCCGTGGATATAGCCCGTCAGCGGCAGAAGGTCCTTCGATCTGATCATGGCGACGCTTTTCTCTCCCACGACGGAGGCCGCCTTTTTTAAGTCCAGCTCTCCTGCGACCGGCACCAGAAACACATAGTGCGCCCCGGAGCGACCCTCCGTGACCAGCGTCTTGAACATCCGCTGCGGCTCCTGTCCCAGCGCCTGCGCAACCTCCAGCCCGCTGACCGCGCCGGAGTCGGTATAATCATGCGTTTGAAACGTCAGCTTTTTCTGCGTCAGCAGCCGCACGGCGTTGGTTTTCTCTTCTTTTTTCACTTTTCTTTCTTCTCCAGTTCCTTCAGACGTTTCAGGATGGATTCCTGACGCGCCAGAATCTCATTCATCTTATCGTGCAGATCTTCGATCATGATCTCGGTTTTCAGATTCACTTTATAATCGTTCTCCGCACGGCGTCGATCCTTTTCCTCCTGCCGGTTCTGGCTCATCATGATAAGCGGCGCCTGAATCGCCGCCACGCAGGACAGCACCAGATTCAGCAGAATAAACGGATAGGGGTCAAAGGCTCTGCTCGCCAGCAGCCCATTGATCACCATCCACACGATCAGCACGCCCGTGAAGGAGAAAATAAACGCCCAGCTTCCGGCAAATTTTGCAATCTGGTCTGCGGCACGCTGGCCGACGGTATAGCGCGTTTCCTTCTCCGTGTTAACGGAAATCTTGCTGTCTGCCAACAGCTCCACGATTTCCTCATCCGACATGTCGCGACGGACGTCCTTGAGAACCTCCCGCATCAGTTCCTTGTTTTCTTTCATACTGTTTCCTCTCCGCAGGCTTCCGCGATGATATAGCGCGGGCGATCCTGGATTTCTTCGTAAATATTGCCAACATAATAGCCGATGATGCCAAGGCTGATCATGACCAGACTGCCGATGAACAGCAGCAGGATGATGACCGTCGTGAAGCCGCCCAGCGCAATGCCCATAAACTTCTGCACCAGCGCGATCACGCCCAGCACGAGGGACACCAGCAGCGTGATCACGCCGAAGATCGTCACAAGGTGCAGAGGAAACGCGGTAAAGGACGTGATATTCGTCAGCGCATAGCGGATCAGCGCCCGTGTGGACCACTTCGACTGCCCGGCCACGCGCTCGCGCACCTCATACTCTACTTGCGCGGTACGGAAGCCGACCCACGACGAGAGCGCGCGGAAGAAGGCGCGCTTTTCCCGCATGGTCAGAAGCACGTCCACGGCCTTGCGGTCGAGGAGCTTGAAATCCGAGGCGCGGGACATATCAATCCGCGTGGCTCGGCTGATGATTTTATAAAAGAGCGCCGCGCACCCGCGGTGCAGCACACTTTCTCTGCCACGGTCAGTCTTGACGCCCTCAATGACCTGCGCCCCACCCTCCCAGAGGCGGTACATCTCCACCAGCTTTTCCGGCGGATGCTGCAAATCGCAGTCCATTACGGCAACGCAGTCGCCCTTCGCCTGCCGGAGTCCGGCAAAGATTGCGGCCTCCTTGCCGAAATTCCGGGAAAACCGCGCGCCGCGCACATCGCAGCGACGCTGCGCCTCTGCGCAGATGCACTCCCAGGTACGGTCCTTCGACCCGTCGTCTATAAACACCAGCTCGTGCGGAATTTCCGCCGCAAACAGCACGCGGCTGATCTCCTCTGCCGCCGCGGCGACGGTCTCCTGCTCGTTATACGCCGGAATCACTACGGATAGCATGGCTTTCATCTCCAATCTTTTTCTATATTATTGCCAATTTCGGGACTTGTCAACTGTTTCCGTTGCCGCGCGCCCAAAATCGTGGTATAATAAAGATAATACTATCGGGGGAGGTTCCCTATGAAAAAGGTACTGATGCTCGGCACCGGCGGCACCATCGCCTCCGGCATGACGCAAAGCGGTCTGATTCCCGTCCTGTCCACGCAGGAGCTTGTGGAAAAGGTGCCGGAGATCTCCGCGCTGTGCGATGTCACCTGCCGCCAGCTTTTCTCCATCGATTCGACCAACATCACGCCCGCGCACTGGCTGAGCATCGCCGCAGCCATCCGGGAAAACTATGATGATTTCGACGGCTTCGTCATCGCCCACGGCACGGACACCATGGCCTACACCGCCGCGGCGCTTTCCTATCTGGTGCAGGGCTCGCCCAAGCCCATCATCCTGACCGGTGCGCAGAAGCCCATTCTGTTTGAAAACACGGACTCCAAAGCCAATCTGGCCGACGCCTTCCGCTGCGCGGTGTCCGATCTGTGCGGCGTGATGATCGTGTTCAACGGCCGCGTTATTCTCGGCACACGGGCAAGAAAGACCCGAACAACAAGTCTGCAAGCCTTTTCCAGCATCAACTATCCGGTGCTTGCCGTGCTGCAAAACGGCTTTTTGATGGAATATATCCGTCCGAGCGCCTTCGCTCGTCCGCTGTTTTACGACCGGCTCAACGAGCGCGTAGGGCTGCTCAAAATGACTCCCGGCACGGACTGCGGTCTGCTGTCCTATCTCATTGACCACAATGACGCCGTCATCATCGAGAGCTACGGCGTGGGCGGTCTGCCGTCGTATCAGGGCTCGGGCTACTTCGACGTGCTGCGCAGCGCCATTGAAAGCGGCAAAAAGACCATCGTCATGACCACACAGGTGCAGAATGAGGGCAGCAATCTGTCCGTGTACGACGTCGGCTTCCACCTGAAGAACGATCTGCATCTGCTCGAGGCATACGACATGACCACAGAGGCCGCGCTGGCCAAGCTCATGTGGATTCTGGGGCAGACCGAGGATGCAAGCGAAATCCGCCGTCTGTTCTGCACGCCCGTGGCTTATGACATGCTCTATCTGAAAGCGGAGGGAAAAGCATGAACCGCAAAGCCTTTGAAGAAAAGCTGGCCGCGCTGCCCATCGCGCAGTACGCCTTTTTTGAGACGACGGAGCTGGAATTTTCCGAGCGCATCCGCACGGTCTGCCGGACGGAATGCCCGCGCTACGGCAAAAGCTGGGCCTGTCCGCCCGCCGTCGGCACGGTGGACGAGTGCCGCGCGCGCTGCCTGTCCTATCCCGAGGGACTGCTGTTTTCCACGCTCACGGAGGTGCAGGACATCAGCGACATGGAGCAGGCGCTCGCCACCCGTCCCGCGCACGAGGCCGTCACGCATAAAATCGCCGGGCTGCTGCGCGCGCAGGGCGTAGAGGTCTATGGGCTTTCCAGCGAATCCTGCGCGCTTTGCCCACAGTGCAGCTATCCGGACGCGCCCTGCCGCCATTCGGACAAGATGTTTCCCTGCGTGGAGAGCCACGGCATCGTCGTGACTGCGCTGGCAGAAAAATACGGGATAGAATACCAGTACGGCAACAATGTTGTGACATGGTTTTCTCTTCTTTTGTTCCGCTGATATATACGCTTGTTTTTAGGATGCGGACAATTCCGTACCCTTTTTGTCGGCATTTTGTACGAGAAATGTAACTCAATGCACGCTCGATATCATACAAAGCGCTAAATCTTTGCCTTTCTCGTTAATAATCATTGCTTTTCCTATCTCATTCCTGTAGAATGTGTATAAATATACAACAGAAATGAGGGGTAGTATGAACAACCAACTGAAAGAAAAATACGGTCTGCTGACGGCAATTGCCATGGTGGTAGGCATCGTAGTAGGAAGCGGCGTATTCTTCAAGGCGGAAAAGGTTCTGACTGCCACCGGAGGCGACCTCCCGCTCGGTATCCTCGCTTGGGCTTTGGGCGGCATCATCATGATTATCTGCGCGTATACCTTCTCCATCATGGCAACCCACTATCGCCGTGTCAACGGCCTTGTGGATTACGCGGAGGCCACCGTCGGCAGCCGCTATGCCTACTATACCGCATGGTTCTCCACCTTTGTTTATTACCCCGCCATGACCTCCGTGCTGGCGTGGGTTTCCGCCCGCTATCTGGGCGTGATCCTCGGCTTTGACATCACCGGCGGTCCGGTCATGGTCATCGCCTGCTTCTTCCTGATCGCCAGCTATGCCGTCAATGCGCTTTCTCCGATCCTTGCGGGCAGATTTCAGGTTTCCACAACCGTTATCAAGCTGATCCCGCTGCTTTTGATGGCGATCGTCGGCAGCATCGTCGGCCTTGCCAACGGCACCATTGCCGAGAATTTTTCCACCGTCGTGGTGGAATCCGCGGGCAGCCGCGGCATGGCGCTGTTCACCGCGGTCGTGGCCACGGCCTTTGCCTATGAGGGCTGGATCATCGCCACGAGCATCAATGCCGAGCTGAAAAACGCAAAAAAGAACCTACCCATCGCGCTGGTGCTCGGCACACTGATCATCGCTGCGGTTTATATTCTCTACTATATCGGTCTGGCCGGCGGCGCAAGCAATAAGGCCGTCATGGAAAGCGGCGAGGCCGGAGCGAAACTCGCCTTTGAAAACATCTTCGGAACGGCAGGAGGCATCGGACTGTTCGTCCTTGTCGTCATTTCCTGCCTCGGCACGCTCAACGGCCTCATGCTGGCTGCCACGCGCGGGATGTACTCTATCGCCGTCCGCGGTCAGGGGCCGAAGCCGGAGGTATTCGGAGAGGTCAGCCGCCACACGAATATGCCCACCAATTCCGCCATCGTCGGTCTTTTGATGTGCGCGGCGTGGCTGGTCTACTTCTACGGTGCAAATCTCGTGGAAAAGCCCTGGTT
>CAKUMR010000111.1 GCA_934667865.1 uncultured Oscillospiraceae bacterium
CCTTCAAAATCTGCCATTGCATCTGACGAAAAATTCATTCGCCTCCGCACCAACTCATTTGTGCGGTATTGCCTTAATGGGCACGGCGTAAGGGTAGCCGTCGTCCCCGTTGACGGCCAGCACGCCCCGTCTGGCGCTGTGCAGAAGCGCCTTTGCAGCCTCGTCGCTGAGCTCATACTTCTTCTTTCGGATCGGTCGGAACATAAATCCTGCCTCCTTTTTCTCCGTTATACCAGAAAAACGGCAAAAATGCAATCCTTATTCCTTTTCGTAGAAAATATCCTGCGCCGGCCGCAGCGGATAGGCTTTCAGGCCGCTGCCGTCGAGATTCCCGCCGTGCAAGCGCACCGCCGTGATGCGGCAGTTGTTATAGGTCGTGTAATAATAGATCCCACGGTCGGCATTGCAGCAGCTCGTGTAGATCGTGTGCTCGCAGCTCCCATCCTCCAGCACGCAGCAGCCGTTCTGCTGCTCCACCGCGCCGAGAATGTGGAAAAACTGGCTCACGCTCTCCTCCTCGCCCTCGCCGGAGCGGGAGTTCTGCCGTGTAAAGGCCGCCCGGACAAAACGCGACTGCGACGACAGGTCGCCCGGCAGCCCCAGCGCGCCCATGCCACGGCTGTACTGACTGAGCGGCAGGCCGAAGCGGTTTTCCGGCGGCAGCGGCGTAAGCTGCATATAATTGTTCAGTGCAAAAAGCTGCACGGGAAAGGGCGGATTGTTCGTCAGCACGCCCGCGGGATTGTCGTAGACATGCAGACCGTCCGCCGTCGCCTCCACGGTCAGGCAGCCGTCGCGTGCGGCCAGCAGCCAGTGAAGCTGCGCCGTCGGAAGCTGCGGGGAAAAGGGCGTGTCCGTCAGATGCAGGCGCGCAAGCGCCGTCCGCGCCTGCGCGATATTGGCGCAGCGCCCCAGCAGCCACGGGATCAGCTCAAACACCGCGATATTCTCGCAGTCCGCCTGCGGCTTCCCATAGGCGGCGTTGCCGACGAAATTCAGGCCGGCAATGCACAGACCCTTCTCATTCACCGCGTCATAAAAGAGCGGATACCCACCCGCGACGTGCGCCATACCGATCATGGCATAATGCTGCGCCAGCTCGCCGCCGTGCCGCAGTGCAAAGGGGAAATTCCGCGGGACAACGACCACCTGCTCCCCGTAGGAGCATTCGTAGTCCAGATTCCGCCCGAAATAGAGATCATGCGTCTGATAGGTCGCAGCCGTACACATATGCTCGCCTCCTGCGTTCAGTTTCTCCCGTTTCCGGGCTTACCATTCGGAGTTTCTGCGGGCGAAGGCCGCAATGATGCTCTCCACGCCAAACAGCACCAGATAGACCGCGATCATATAGCTGATCGCGCGAAGCGTCACAAAGGACAGTACCGGGCTAAACAGCATCAGGAAGCCCAAGATCAGTCCCATGATGTTCAGGATCAGGGAGAAATAATAGTAAAAGGAATTCCCGATCAGGCGGATGAGGTTGGTGTGCGTCAGCCCGGAGATGCAGTGGGCAATGAACCAGACGGGCAGCAGGATCGTCAGCGCCCACTTGCCGAGATTCGGGTTAGCGATCAGCATCACGCCGCACATCACGCTTAAAATTCCGGAGATCAGCGACAGCATCGGCCCGAAGCCGGTAAAGCGCGACAGGCGCGTGTACACCACGATGTCCTCAATGCCCATTACGATCACAATCACACCGTAGACCACGACCGCGCCGGTCAGCGTTCCTTCCGGCCGCACAAAGGTGACAATGCCAAGCGCCGTCAGAAGGATGCCGACGATCAGTTCACTCCATCCAAAGCCGCTTTTTCGTTTCATGCTTCCGCACCGTCCTTTCCGTTCAGGATCGCCATGAACTCGCTGCCGGTGATTGTTTCCTTCTCGTAGAGATAATTCGCCAGCTCGTCGAGCTTCGCACGGTTGCTTTCCAGTAGCTTCCGCGCCTTCGCATGCTGCGTTTTCACCGTTTCCACGACCTTGCGGTCGATCTCCTTCTGGGTGTCGGCGGAGCAGGCAAGCGAGGTGTCGCCGCCAAGGTACTGGTTGCTGACTGTCTCCATCGCAACCATATCGAATTCCTCCGTCATGCCATAGCGGGTGATCATCGCACGGGCGAGCTTGGTTGCTTGCTCGATGTCATTGGAGGCACCGGTGGTGATTTGCCCGAATACGATCTCCTCCGCCGCACGGCCGCCGGTCAGGGTGGCGATCTTGTTTTCCAGCTCTTCCTTGGTCATCAGGACCTTGTCGTTCTGCTCGATCTGCATGGTGTAGCCCAGCGCGCCGGAGGTTCTGGGGATGATGGTGATCTTCTGCACCGGCGCGGAAGCCGTCTGCAAGGCGGCAACCAGCGCGTGGCCGATCTCGTGATAGGCGACGACCTTCTTTTCCGCATCAGTCATGATAGCGTTTTTCTTCTGATAACCGGCGATAACGACCTCGATGCTCTCCTCCAGGTCTGCCTGCTCCACGACCGTGCGCCCGCTGCGTACGGCACGAAGCGCGGCTTCGTTGATGATGTTGGCAAGCTCCGCGCCGGAGGTGCCGGAGGCCATGCGGGCGATGGTGTGGAAGTCCACATTCTCCGCCGTCTTGATCTTCTTTGCATGGACCTTGAGGATGGCTTCACGGCCCGCAAGATCGGGCAGCTCCACGGGAACACGGCGGTCGAAGCGGCCGGGGCGCGTCAGCGCGGGGTCAAGGGATTCGGGGCGGTTGGTAGCCGCCAGAATGATGACGCCGTTGTTGCCCTCAAAGCCGTCCATCTCAGTCAGCAGCTGGTTGAGCGTCTGCTCACGCTCGTCGTTGCCGCCGAGCTGGCCGTCACGCTTTTTGCCGATGGCGTCGATCTCATCGATAAAGACGATGCAGGGAGCTTTTTCCTTGGCCTGCTTGAACAGGTCACGCACCTTCGACGCGCCCATGCCGACAAACATCTCCACAAATTCCGAGCCGGACATGGAGAAAAACGGCACACCGGCTTCACCTGCAACAGCCTTAGCCAGCATCGTTTTGCCGGTTCCCGGAGGGCCTACGAGCAGCACGCCCTTGGGCATGGACGCGCCGACATCGGAGTATTTCTTAGGATTGTGCAGATAATCGACGATCTCCGCAAGGTTCTCCTTGGCCTCGTCCTCCCCTGCTACATCAGAAAAGCGAATGCCGTCAGAGGACGGAACGTAGACCTTGGCATTGCTCTTGCCCATGCCGAAGGCCATGGCGTTCGGGCCGCCCGCCTGCGACGTCATTTTCTTCGCCATATACTGCCCGAGGGCGGCAAAGATCAGGATCGGCAGCACAAAGGTCAGGAAAAAGCTGAGCAGCGGGGACATTCCCTTCTCAATATTCCGGGTGAATGTCGCGCCGGAGGCGTAAAGGCGCTCCGTCAGAGTCGGATCGTTCATTTCGCCTGTTTTATAGATCTGATTGCTGTCCTTGCCCGTGAAAATGATCTCGGAATCATCGACCTCCACTGTGCCGATGTTCTTGTCCTCGATCATTTTCATAAAGGTGCCGTAGTCCACTTCCTTCACGCGGGCGCTCGCCAGCAGCGGCGACACGACCAGATTGAAGATCAGAATGGCCAGCAGCACGATGCCGTAGTAGTAAATCAGCGGCTTTCTGGGAGATTTGACCTCTTTCATATTCCCCACACTCCTTTTTGGACCCTCTCGCCCCATTTTTGTTTCATCAAAAATTATAATGTCCAATTTTGAACTATTTGGAAACAAATTGAAAATGTTCCTTGTTGTTCCCGAAAAAATGCAGCCGGTACACATCTGCATACCGGCTGCGTTTTTGTGCTTTGCAGAATCAATACAGTCCGAACAGGCGCAGGAGCTTCTGCCAGAAATTCAGCGGCGCTTCCTCTGCCGCGTCGCTCACGACGGCTTCGGCTTTTTCGATCGCCGCCGTTTTGATAACGAACTGGACGGAATCTACATTTGTATTTTTATCGGAAACGAAGGATGCCGTTTCCCCGTCGCCGCCGGTGATGGAGGAGGTCATGGAATCGATCTCATCACTGATCTGCGTATCCATGTCCGAGGTCTTATCGGCAAACTCCGAGGTGCCGCTTGCCAGCTCCTTCGTCCCGTCGTACAGCCGCCCCGTAGCGTCATTCACTTCCCCGACGGAGAGCTTGAGCACCCCGGTATTGCCGTAAAGCGTATCCATATTCAGCTTCAAACTCTTGGCCCCGGCGGCAGCATCGCTGACCGCACCGGTATAGTCCAGCAGTCCCTGATAGAACGCACCGTAATTGTCCAGCTGGCCTTTCAGCTCGGACACCTGCTTGGCCGCGGCGCTGACCGCAGCCACGGCGGCATTGATCCCCGATGTCACTTCGTCGGATGCCATCATCTGCTGAATGTAGGCTTCTCTGATCTGCGTTTTCTGTTCTTCGGTCAGGGAGGCGACCGCACCTTGCAGGATCTGCTCCTTCTGCCCGTCCGTCAGCTGAGCAACCGCGCCATTCAGGATCTGCTCCTTCTGTTCCTCGGTCATGTTGGCAACAGCCTGTGCGATGGCAGCCTGCCCCTCCGGGGACTGCAAAAAGGCGTTTGCCTGCCCGTCGGTATAGCCGCTCTGAATAAGCTGCGCATAGATGGCCTGCGCCGCGACCTGTGCATAGAGGTTATCCGCCTGCAAAGAAACATAGGCCAGATAAATTGCATTTGCCTGCGAGTCCACATAGCCGCGATACAGGTCGTCTGCCTGCGCTTCCACCTGCGCTGTCACCTGCTGCAAAGCCGTTTGATAGGCCTCATGATACACGGTATCGGCATCCATCTTTTCCAGCAAGCCCACCAGCACAGCCGAATAGTTCGAGGGTGTGAGCGTAACAGGCTCCATACCGTTTGCTTCGAGCTGTGTATTCAGC
>CAKUMR010000112.1 GCA_934667865.1 uncultured Oscillospiraceae bacterium
TCGGCTATCTTCTCTCCGAGGACCCGACCTATATCACAAATCACAATAATGCCCGCAGCCTCATCTGCAAGCTCGACCGGGATGAACTCCTGCAGGAGCTGGTGCGTCACTATCTCTTCGACTGACGCGCCGCGGCAGGGTCGTTCCCAGCGGCAAGCAGACCGGGGCTTCCGCGCAATTGCATGAGCGCTTCCGAAAGGGGACCGGAACGGTTCCCTTTCGTCTTTCCCTTCCCCATTTTTCTGCAAAAAATCTTCTGTAACCTCCCAAAACAACATCCATTTCCCCCGCGTTACCACAACTTATGGGGTTTTCCACTGCGGACGGCTCCAAAACGGCTACAAGATGTAGCAAATTGCGAAAAAGTGTTGACAATTCGATTTCCATGTGTTACAATTCAGTTACAATTTATTGGAGGTATCTATGTCGGAACAGAATGAAGTCCTGACCTACAAGGGCCACCCCCTGATGCGGAAGGACAATTTGATCTATTACGGCTCCATGGCGGACGAGTACATCGTCATGCTTCAGATTCTGGAATCCAAGAAGTTGGATGATCTTGATCTTGCAACGAAGGTTTCCGTTCAGCTTCAGCGGACGGACCCGGCAGTTAAGGCGCGTGACCGCGTCGTTAAAAAGAGCGAAAAGGACGGCTTCTACACGGCGTTGGATGTTGGCTGTGTGTGGCTGGAGCGTGCGCTGAACAGCGCCAAATAAAATCTGCACTACACTTTGGGAGGTTACACAATGAAACGGTTCTATCGGGTTCTCATGATTCTTGCCGTCATGGTCGCGGCAGTCGTCGCACTGGCCATCACAGCAAACGCCGCCGAGATGAAGACCGGCATCGGTATCGTCGAGGCAAACGGCGGCCTGCGGCTGCGCGAAGGCGCTTCCACTGACACAGGCATCGTCACCACCGCCTACAACGGCGAAAACGTTGTGATCATTTCCAAGGAAGGCGACTGGTACAAGGTCGTTTACAATCTGGAAACCGGCTATATGTGCGGCGATTACCTGCGCGTCAAGGAACGCGAGAACATCGAGCTCGGCTACGGCGTCATTGAGTATTCCCTCGTGAATATCCGCAGCGGCCCGTCCACCGCTTCCGGTCTGGTCGATCAGGCGAGCGACGGCGAAAAGGTCTTTATCTTCGGCTTCAATTGCGGCTGGTACAAAGTCAAGTACAACGGTCAGATCGGCTATGTCCGCAGCGACCTTGTTTCCCTGACGGAAGTTCCCTATTCCAACTATGCGGGCAAGGGCTCCTCTTCCTCCAGCTCCGGCAGCTCTTCCTCCTCTTCGTCTTCTTCGTCCTCGTCCTCTTCTTCCACGGCTCCGTCCTACGAGAACAACACCTCTTACGACACTTCGAGCATCGGCTCTCAGATCGCTACATATGCACAGAAGTTCGTTGGTTATCCTTACGTCTACGGCGGCACGACTCCCTCCGGCTTTGACTGCTCCGGTTTCGTGCAGTACATCTACCGCCAGTTCGGCTACAGCATCAACCGCACCGCAACGGCGCAGCTCGGCAACGGCTACTCCGTTTCCTATGACGACCTCCGCCCCGGCGACCTCGTCTTCTTCGGCTACGGTTCTTCCGCTTCCCACGTCGGCATGTACATCGGCGGCGGCCAGTTCGTCCACGCACAGAACTCCTCCACCGGCGTTGTGATCAGCAATCTTGCCGGCAGCTATGCAAGCCGCTACATCGGCGCCCGCCGCATCGCAGAGTAATTGAAAACCACGCAAGGCAGCAGAGATTCCTCTGCTGCCTTGTTTTTTGCGCTCTGTCGGGCGGAGCGGCGCACAGGTGTACGGTTTCATCCGTCACACAAGCTCCCGATCTCCGTGTGATTTCGGCATGGACACGACCAGAAATTCCACTTCCGTATCAGATATATTCCGCATCTGGTGCGCTTCCATGGGAGCGTCTTCTATTCCGGAGGCCGCTTTCAGGGGGACGGATTTATCGCGAAGCCTCATTTCCGCCTCTCCGGAAAGGATATAGAAGAATTGCTTTGATTTGTAGTGAAAATGCATATCTTCTTCCGTATGCGGCGGCATTTTCTCTGCAATGACGCTCAGCTCATCCGTTTTGATAAAATGCCATCCATCACAGACTTCTTTCCAGCTGTAGTGCTCCGCACTTTCTCTGCTGATGATTCTCATTTTCTTTCTCTTGTAGATTCGCTTTTACAGGGCGGCAGCGTCGTCCGGCAGCAGAAAGCCGGCCTTCGAGCTTCCCCTCTTTGCCGTCATAATAGCATACGGCAGTCAAAAAAGCAACAATAGCCGCTTGCATAGGAAAGCGCCGCCGGGAAAACGGCGGCGCTTGGTTAATATATGGCGATTATGCGCGGGCAGCGGCGTTTTTCAGGATGGAATAGATCCAGTCGTAGAAGAACGCGGCGTCCGCCTTCTCGGCAAACACGCAGTTCGGCTGCTCGGTGACGAGATTCTCGCGGCGGTCGACGACGGTCCTGCCATAAGCTACGCCGCCGGACACATCCACATGGCAGACAAGCTCATGCTTCTGCGTGATGCACTCCGGATGCAGCAGATAGCACAAAGCCAGCGCGTCATGGAGCGGGGAGGCCTGCTGCTTTGCGAGTGCGGGATCCCGCAAAGCATAGCCTCCGATCCGCTCGAAGATGACGTTCGCCACAAACTGCGCCTGCGGCGTGCCGAGTGCACGAAGCGCCTCCGCCTGCTCCGCCGTAATCGCGGCGCTGTGCGTCGCATCCAACGGGATCACGGAGAGCTTGCAGCCGCTCTGCATCACAATCTCGGCTGCCTCAGGGTCCGTCCAGATGTTGAACTCCGCGGCTGCGCTGGCATTGCCGATGCGGTCACCGCCGCCCATCAGCACGATCTCGCCCAGCCTCCCTGCAAAGGCCGGTTCGGCGCGCATCGCGGCGGCAATGTTCGTCAGCGGGGCAAGGGCGACGAGGCTGATGCTGCCCGGCTCGGAGGCCATGACGGTTTCGATCAGCCAGACGACCGCGCTCTTGTCCTGCTTTTTCAGCGTGGTTTCCGGAAGGGGCAGGTGGTCGCCGTGCATGGCGAACTTCTTGACCGTGCCCTCGCGCTTAGGGATAGGGCTGCGGGACTGGGCGCTGTAGGGCGAGAGTGTGGACACCAGCGGGTATTCACAGCCGCTGTAGACCGGCACCAGCCCATAGGGGCGGCAGCACTCCACCACGCGAAGCGTATTATCCGTCGTGAGCTTGAGCTCCAGATTGCCGTTGACCGTGGTCACGCCCAGCAGCTCGACCTCGCCGCCCAGAATCGCCAGCACCAGCGCAACGGCGTCATCCGTGCCGGTGTCAACGTCCATAATGATTTTTCTTTTTGCCATATTACCTGCTTTCCTTTTCCAGCTTGAGCTTTTTGCATCTTTCCGCAATCTCGTGCATCTCGCGCTTCTTCTTCCGGTTGATCGTCATGCCGACCAGCATCAAGCCGACGACGGTGGCGACATAGGGGAACATCTGCAAAAATTCCGGCGGCATATTGATCGCCTGGAATGCGTTTGCAATAGCGTTGGACGCACCGAACACCAATGCCCAGAAGAAGGTCGGCACCGGCATGGAGCCGCCGAGGTTCTGCGCGGCGATAGCGATGTAGCCGCGGCCGGAAATCATATCTCTTGTAAATGCCGAAACGTAGCCCATGGACATATACATACCTGCAAAGCCCGCGAACACGCCCGCAATGATCAGCGCGATGAAGCGCGTCTTGACCGGGCTGGTGCCGAGGGATTCCGCTGCGCCTTCGTTTTCACCGACGGCGCGGATGCGCAGACCCAGCGGAGTTTTCATCAGAATGATAAACATCACGGGAACGCTGAGCAGCGCAACATAGGTCAGAACATTGTGGCCGGAGAGGATCTTGCCCAGCACCGGGATGTCCTGAATGAAGGGGATGTTGACCGTCGGGAACTGCAAACTCGCAAGGCTCGTGGAGTTGCCGCGGTCGCCGGTGAGCGCATAGAGCATAAACACCGTGCCGCCGCTGCCGAGCGTATTGAGCGCAAGACTGACGAGCATATTGTTCGCTTTCAGAATCAGAACGAAGTAGCCGAACAGCAGCGCAAACAGCACGCTCAGGCCGACGCCGCAGAGAATACCGACGCTAAGGCTCTGCGCATAGGCGCTGCCGATGACGCCGCCGAAAGCGGCTGCGAGCATCATGGACTCAAACGCGATGCAGACAATGCCGGATTTGCGGACGAGCAGAACGCCCATCGAGCAGAGGATGAGCGGGGTGCTCATGCGCAGAACCGCAACGATAAACTGCGTGGAAAAGATATATTTCAGTACACTTTCCATTATCTCGCCTCCACTCTTCCGAGGTCCTTCAGGGACTGCTTTGCAATGACCTTATGCTTCCAGTTGGCCAGGAACTTTTCTGCGACGACAAACATGATGATGACGGACTGCACAATGGAAACGACCTCAGGCGGAACGTCCGACATGCGCGCCATCGTTTCCGCGCCGACATTGACATAGGCAAGGAACAACGCGGCAATCGGCACATATTTCGGGTTGTTGCCCGCGATGACCGCGATCATCACGCCGTCAAAGCCATGACCGGAGAGGCCGGAATACTCAAAGCGCTTGTACATACCGAGCTGCTCCACTGCGCCGCCCATTCCTGCAAGGGCGCCGCCGATCAGCTGGCAGCCGATGATGACCGCCGTCACATTGATGCCCGAATAGCGGGAGAAATCCGGGTTGATGCCGACGAGCTTGAGCTTGTAGCCGAAGGTGCTCTTTTCCAGAAGGATGTGGCCGAAGATCACGACCGCCACAGCCAGGAACAGACC
>CAKUMR010000113.1 GCA_934667865.1 uncultured Oscillospiraceae bacterium
CTGCGCAAGGGCGCCAAGGCAATTCTGATCTGCAACCCCTCCAATCCCTGCGGCAAGGTCTTTACGCTGGAGGAGCTGACGCAGATTGCGGCGCTGGCCGTAAAATATGATACCTATGTCATTACGGACGAGGTCTATGAGCACATCGTTTATGCGCCGCACAAGCACATTTCCATGTGCACCCTGCCGGGAATGTGGGAGCGGACGATCACGTGCAGCTCTCTGTCCAAGACCTATTCCATCACCGGCTGGCGTCTTGGCTATGCTCTTGCGCCGAAGCGCATTATGGACAAAATCAAGCAGTACCACGACTTCAACGCTGTTGGCGCGGCTTCGCCTCTGATGGAGGCTGCGGTCGTCGGACTGGAAATGCCGGACAGGTATTACGAGGAATTCGGTGCGCATTATGCCCATATGAAGGACATTTTCACCTCCGGCCTCGACCGGCTCGACATTCCGTACACCGATCCGCAGGGCGCTTATTTCGTTCTGGCCGATCTCAGCCGCTTCATGAAGAAGGGGCAGAATGATGTGGAATTCTGTGAGGAGATGGCGCGCAAGGTTGGCGTGGCCTGCGTCCCCGGCTCGTCCTTCTTCCGCGAGAATGTCCGCGGCATCGTCCGCCTGCATTTTGCCAAGAAGGACGAAACGCTCTACGCGGCGTTGGAGCGCCTGTCGGGCATGGCGCGTATCATGTTATAGGGTCAACACACCGCCGCTGCCGCATTGTGCCTTTTGCTTTTTATTCTACGATGTGAAAATTTTTTCTTGTACATATTTGACAAAACGAAAAAATCGTAGTATAATGTATCCACAAGGTATTTTATGCCTTGCGTAGCCATCCTTTGGGTACACGGAAATGGGCGGGTCTGGCCCTGACGAAAGTCATTCCTGCGGGACAGATTCCGCTTTGCTTGCGGGAGCTTTCCGTGTACCCTATCTAAGAAATCAGGTGCTTTGGCACATAAAACCGCCGGATACGGAAGCGTATTCGGCTTTTTTATTGCGCCGCATATTGCATTTCGCGATTCCCGCGCTATAATAAATGTAGACGCTGCTTCGGGCAGCTTTTCAAACGGCAACTGGTTAGCATCAGCTAACCATGGGCAAAGAAAAATTTTTCTTTGCAGGGAGGGGTGCGGAATGAAGATTCTTGAGCATGGGCAGAAGAATGCGAAAACCCTGCTGTTTCTGCCATGTACGGCCGAGCCGGTCTGGGCGTTTGCGCAAACCGTGGCGCTGCTTGCGCGCGACTGGCACGTTTTTCAGGTGGTCTACGACGGCCATCAGCCGGAATATCCGGGTGATTTTACCTCCATCGAGCAGACGGTGGGGGAGATCACGCAATGGTTCTCTGAACATGGGGTCGATCACTTGGACGGGGCCTACGGCTGCTCCATGGGCGGTGCCTGCCTGACGCGCCTGCTGGCGCTGGAGGAGCTCCCGGTGACGCGCGCCATCGTCGATGCCGGGATCACGCCCTATCAGCTGCCGCTTCCTGTGCGCAGGCTCCTTCTGGTGCGGGATATTCTCGGCTTTAAGCTCGTGGCAAAGCACCGCAGCATATTGGAGGCGGCGTTCCCGCCGGAACGCTTTACCCCGGCCGGGCAGGACCCGGTGAAGGAGTATAACGCCATCGCCGCCTATCTGAAAACCTATTCCAACCGCACGATCCGAAACATTTTCTGGTCGGCCAATAATTATGCGCTGCCGCAGCCGCCGGCGCAGATCGACACAAAGATCACCTACTGGTACGGCGACGACGAGAAGAAGGAGCGCAAAAACGACATTCACTTTTTCAAGCATTATTTCCCGCAGGCGCGCATCCATGGAATTCCGAAAATGGCGCACGCCGAGCTGGTCATGATTTACCCGGAAAGTTTCTGCCGCTATGCGGAAAAGTTCCTGCTGGGCACGAACGAGGAACATAAATAGCCAAAAGCGCCGGGGCGGCTTGTCCGTCCCGGCGCTTGGCCTGTTTGCGGGAAATTACTTCATGTTGCGCTCGTAGGCCTCGATCATCTTCTTGACCATCTGGCCGCCGACGGAGCCGGCCTCGCGGGAGGTCAGGTCGCCGTTGTAGCCCTGCTTCAGGTTGACGCCGACTTCGTTTGCGGCTTCCATCTTGAACTTGTCCATCGCTTCGCGAGCTTCGGGAACGTTGATCTGGTTGGTGTTTTTCATTTTGCTCATCTCCTTATTCGTTTTGAGTGATCAAATGGAATGATTTGATTCCTCGCTCGTAGTATTACCGGCGGACGTTTGATTATCAGTGACAATTTTTTCGCATTTTTCTAGAGAAATCCTGAAAAATTGAATTTCATGGCTTTTTTCACGGGAAGGGCTTGCCTATGCGCCGCGGCTGTGCTATACTGATGCGGTTGTGTAAAAACAGAAAACAGAGAAACGGAGGCGCATAAGCCATGCAGGCAAGAGCAGAGGGCTCCCTGGCGCATGGTCCGCTCGGGAAGCAGATCATGCGGTTCAGTCTGCCGCTGATGCTGTCGAATGTCCTACAGGTTTTATTCAATATGTCCGACGTTGCCGTCGTCGGCCGGTTTTCCGGCCCGCGTGCGCTCGGCGCGGTCGGCTCGACGACCATCCTCGTATCGCTTTTCACCGGCTTTCTGATCGGTATGGGCAGCGGCGTAAATGCGCTCGTCGCGCGTTACCTCGGTGCGGACAGCCGGGAGGAAACGGAGCATACCGTCCATACGGCGGCGATCCTCTGCCTCCTGGTCGGCGCTGTGCTGCTCGGCCTCGGCCTGATCTTTGCCCGTCCGCTGCTCACGCTTCTGCATACGAAGCCGGAGCTGATCGACGGCGCGACGCTGTACTTACATATTTATTTTCTCGGTATGCCGGCGATGGCGCTGTACAATTTCGGCAACGGCGTTCTGAGCGCGGCGGGCGATACGCGCCGCCCGCTGGTATATCTGCTGATCGCGGGCATCCTGAATGTGGGGCTGAATCTCTTCTTCGTTATTGTGTGCAAAATGAGTGAGGACGGCGTAGCGCTGGCGAGTATCCTCTCGCAGTATCTTTCCGCGGCGCTCATCCTGATCGCACTTTTCCGCAGCCGGGAGGACTACGCGCTGCGGGTCAAAAAGCTGCGGCTCCACATGGAAAAGACAAAAATGCTCCTGAGTCTCGGCCTTTCCGCGGGCTTTCAGAACGCGATTTTCGCGGTCGCCAACCTGTTCATTCAGTCGGCGGTCAACAGCTTCTCGACGGTCGTGGTCGAGGGCAACTCCGCCGCGTCCAATGCAGACGCTCTCGTCTATGACGTCATGGCGGCATTCCACACCGCCTGCGCCAGCTTTATCGGCCAGAACTTCGGCGCCGGACACCGCGACCGCGTCAAAAAGAGCTATTTTATCAGCGTGAGCTATTCCTGTCTGTTCGGCACGGTGCTCGGGCTGCTGCTCGTGTTCTTCGGAAACGGTTTTCTGGCGCTGTTCACGGACGATCCCGCCGTCGCGCAGGAGGGCATGGCGCGCCTGAAGGTCATGGGCCTTTCCTACGGCATTTCGGCCTTCATGGACTGCACGATCGCAGCCTCGCGCGGGCTGGGCAAATGCGTCGTTCCGACCATCATCGTGATCGCGGGCTCCTGCGTGTTCCGCGTGGTGTGGGTGTACACGGTCTTTGCCTATTTTGGCACACTTATGTCGCTCTATTTAATGTATGCCTTCTCGTGGACGATCACGGCAATCGCGGAGATCATTTATTTCCGCCATACCTACCGCAGGCAGATGGCCTTGGAACCTGCGGCTGCCTGAATTCGTCAAAATAGTTAGTCTGCCCGAATGCTCGGAAAAAAGAAGGTGCAAAGCATGGATTCCGATGAAAAACTGATTGAAGAGATCAAAAAGCTTCTGAACGATACGCCGGAGGCGGAAGATCCCTACGAAAAAGGCTTCGCGGACAAGCTCTACGAGGACGAGGAAGAGGAGGACTTTCCTGTGAAAAAGCCGGAACCGCAGCCGGTGATCCGCGCATACAATGCGGATTATCACCGCCCGCCGCGCGAACGCGAGACGCCCCGCGCCCAGCAGCCGCGCCGCGCGCGGGAGGATGAAACACAGCGCTACTATGCCGTGCAGGAGCCGGAATACGAGCCGCCGAAGAAGTCCCGCCAAAAGGCAGCGCCGCAGCCGGAGGCTCATGAAGAACCGGCGGCGCCCAAAAAGAAAAAACATGGCTTCGGCAAGGGCTTGGCAAAATTCCTGCTTGTTGCTGTGCTGATTCTTGCACTTCTGACGGGCGTGCTGTTTCTGATCGCAAAGCAGCCGGTGGACGCGAACTGCGACCTTGCACGCAAGCGCGGCAGCTCGACCATTCTGCTTGCCGGCACGGACGCTTCCGGCGACCGGACGGATACGATCATGCTGCTGAACATCGACCGCAAGGCAGGAAAGCTGAGCCTGATGAGTATTCCCCGCGATACGAAGGTCAATTCCACCTACACGCCGCATAAGATCAACGGCGCATATGGCTACTACGGCTGCGGCGAGGAGGGCATGAACGCCCTGATCGATCTGGTCGAGGACTGCGTCGGCTTCCGTCCGGACGGCTATGTGCTGATCGATTGGAACGGCTTTGAGGAGCTGGTGGACGTCATGGGCGGCGTCGATTTCGAGGTGCCGATGGACATCGAGCTGGACGGCGTGGAGCTGACCGCCGGCATGCAGCATCTTGACGGCCGCGGCGCCCTGACGGTCGCGCGCTTCCGCGCAGGCTACTCGCTGGCGGATCTGACCCGCGTGGAGGTGCAGCGCAGGCTCATTCAGGCGGCGAT
>CAKUMR010000114.1 GCA_934667865.1 uncultured Oscillospiraceae bacterium
GGGATACCGAGGATCATGTTGCCGTAGGCCTTGTCGCCTATGCTTTTGGTCGAGGCGGCGAGGATGCTGGCCGCGATGCCGCAGTCGATGGCCATCTGCGCGATCATGGGGGCCATGGTCGCCTTTGCACCGTTGAATACCACGCGCAGCACGCCGCCCTCGTCAAAGTGGGCAACGCTCAGCTCATAGCCGTCGGGATAGACCAGCCGCTTGGCGGCCTTGGAGCGCGGAGAGGTAAAGACCTTGCTGACCTCGCCCTCCTCGGCGACCTCGCCGTTATCGAGAATGGCGACGCGGGTGCAGATTTGCTCGACCACGCTCATCTGGTGCGTGATGACGATCACGGTGATGCCGAGCTTGTCGTGGATGTCGCGGATGAGCGAGAGAATGGACTGCGTGGTCTGGGGGTCAAGGGCACTGGTGGCTTCGTCGCACAGAAGAATTTTCGGATGCGTCGCCAGCGCGCGGGCGATGGCAACGCGCTGCTGCTGGCCGCCGGAGAGCTGCGAGGGATAGGCCTTGCGCTTATCACCGAGCCCCACCAGCTCCAGCAGCTCCGCCGCGCGCTTCATCGCTTCGCTGTGCTTCACGCCTGCCAGCTCCATGGGGAAGCAGACGTTTTTCTGGCAGTTGCGCTGCATGAGCAGGTTAAAGCCCTGAAAGATCATGGTGATGTTCCGGCGCGCGGCGCGCAGCTCCGGCTCGGAGAGCTGCGTGAGATCGCGGCCGTCGATCAGGATGCGGCCCTCCGTCGGACGCTCAAGCAGATTGATGCTGCGCACGAGGGTGCTTTTGCCCGCGCCGCTCATGCCGATGATGCCATAGATCTCGCCGTCGGGGATGGTCAGCGTGATATTCTTCAGCGCCTCCACCGTTCCGTCCGAGGTGGTAAAGGTCTTTGACAGATTTTGTATCTCGATCATGTTATCCCTCCGCAGGAAAACAGCGCTATCCGCCCGGCGGGTAGCGTTGTTTTCGTGTTATTTAACCGATCGCGTCGAGCGAGGTCTGCTTGCCGCCGTAGAGGCCCATGGGTTCCACATGGATGGAGGCGACGGAAACGATGTGCGTGCCGTTCTCGGCGTTGAAGTCCTCCAGATAGGGCAGATGCTGGAAGTAGTTGGCGTCGACTTCGCCGCTTTCCACGACGTTGTTCGGCTGGACGTAGTCAGAGAATTCCAGAATTTCAAGGGTGATGTTTTTTTCTGCAAGGATGTCCTTGACAACGGAGAGGATCTCGGCGTGCGGCGTGGGGGAGGCGGCAACGGAGATGCTGGTGCCGGCCAGTGCGTCATAGTCAACCGTGGAATCGAAGCCGTCAGTGGGGTTGTCAACGGTGCTGACGACGGCGCCGTCATACTTTTCGGAGATGTAGTCCGCGACCTGTTTGCTCTCCAGCGCAGCCTTGAGAGCCTTGACGGAATCGGAGTTTTCGGTGCCCTCCTTGACGGCCAGAATGTTGGAGTAGGCAGAGGAGGAGCCTTCAATGGCGAGGGAGTCCTTCACAGGATTCAGGCCGGCGGAGATGGCGAAGTTGGAATTGATGATGGCATAGTCAACATCCTTGAGAACGTTGGGAATCTGCGCGGCGTCCAGCTCGTTAAATTTGATATTGTGAGGGTTTTCGGCGATGTCATTGATGGTGGCGGTGATGCCGGCGCCGTCCTTGAGCTTGATGTAGCCCTTCTCCTGCAGGAGCAGCAGCGCACGGGCCTCGTTGGTGGCGTCATTGGGAACGGCGATGGTGACGGTATCGCCCTTGGAGCCGCAGGCGGACAGAACGCCCAGCGCGAGAATGAGTGCAAGCACGATGGCAAAAAACTTTTTCATGGTATGATACATCCTTTCTGAATCTGATGATATGTCAATATTTATTCCGAAAATTTTGCATAAATTCACATTCGCTCTCTGCGGGAGTTTGCCCGCACGCGGGCTTCCAGATCGTTTTTCATAACATACCTCCGGGGTAAAAATAAAACCGGGACAGCTCCGACGGAGCTTCCCGGTACAAAGCAATGGAACTGCGGCAGAAGAAGTTTTTCTGATTACCGCTTCGCTTCTTTCGGAGAACGCGCCGGAAAATGGGCATCACAAAGCTTGCACATGTACATGCACATGCACATCTGCATCATCATTTTAGCGGTAAACAGAGCCTTGGTCATTACGGCGTTCTCCTTTCCTGCGAAATTCTTTTGCCGAGCATGGTGGTATGATAACGCAGCCGTGTGCATTTGTCAAGAGGAAAAAGTAAAAAAATGCATTATCAACAGAAAAGAGGCCGCCGAGCTCCGGCGGCCTGTGCATTTCAACCGATTCTCCAGACGCCGGTCGCTTCCAGTACGATCAGTACCGTCACGATGATCAGCCCGGCGATTCCAATGGCGATGATGATGTCAAGCTGGCGCACGTTCAGGGGAACCTTTTCATACCAGCTTTCCTTCAGCTCGCGCAGGCGGGATTTTTTCTTGCCGTCCGCCATTACTTTTTGGCGATGTACTTGCGGATGTCCAGCGCGACCGCCACAACGATGACAAGACCCTGTACGATATAGTTGTAATAGGGGTTGACGTGGAGGAACTGCAGGACGATTTTCAGCAGCTCAAAGACCAGAACGCCGACCAGAACGCCGACGACGGTGCCGATACCGCCGGTGGTGGAAACGCCGCCGATGGTGCAGCCCGCGATGGCCTCCAATTCATAGCCGGAGCCCATGCCTGCGGAGGTGCCGCCGGATTTGGCTGCCAGCAGGTAGCCGGCGATGGCATACATGATGCCTGCGGTCATGTAGATAGAAACCTTGGCCCGGCGCGTGTTGACGCCGGAAACCTCCGCCGCGACCTCGTTGCCGCCGATGGCGTACATATACTTGCCGTGGCGGGTTTTATTATAGATGAACCAGAACAGCAGGCCGAAGAGCAGCGCAACGAACAGCAGATAGGGAAGCTGGAAGCCTCCGGCTCTACCGATGCGACCCGTGACCAGCTCAGTGTAGGCCTTCTGGAAGCCGCCGATCGGCTGAGCGTCGGTGATGATGAGGGAGACGCCGTAGATGATCGTCTGCGTGCCGAGCGTCGTGATAAAGGGCGGAACATTCAGATAGGAGACGATCGCACCGTTCAGCAGGCCGAACAGTGCGCCGACAGCCACGACGATGAGAAGCGTCAGTGCCATCCAGATCCAGACGGGAACATTGGGATACATACTGGGCAGCCAGTCGAACAGGCGGCCGGTGTAGTCCGGACGCTGGAGCAGCAGACCGGCAAGGCAGGCGGCGAAGCCGAGCTGGCGGCCGGCGGACAGGTCGGTGCCCTTGGTGATCAGGCAGCCGGAAACGCCGAGGGCAATCAGAAAACGCACCGCCGTATTGCTTGCGAGGTTACTGAAGTTGACCCAGGAGAAGAAGTTATCCGTAAAGCAGCCGACGACGATTGCGCCGAGCACCAGCAGAATGACGATGGGGTTTCCTTTGACAAAATTCCAGACCTTCCGTCCGAAGCTGAGTTTCTTTGTTTCCATACGCTTGCCCTCCCTATGCGAACTGCGTAGCCAGTTCCATGATGTTTTCCTGTGTTGCGTCCTTGCCGTCGATGACGCCGGTTACACGGCCGTCGCACATGACCATGATGCGGTCGGACATTCCGATCAGCTCTCCCATTTCGCTGGAGATCATGATGATGCTCTTGCCCTGCCGCGCCAGCTCTTCGATGATGCAGTAGATCTCGTACTTGGCACCCACGTCAATGCCGCGCGTCGGCTCGTCGAGGATGAGCACGTCCGGGTCGTTGGCCAGCCAGCGGCCGATGAGCACCTTCTGCTGGTTGCCGCCGGAGAGCGACTGGATGAGCGTCTTGCTGGACGGCGTTTTGATGTTCATCTTTTTGACGTTGTCCTGCACCAGCTTTTCGATCTTGCGGCTGTTGAGCACAAAGCCGCCGCTCAGATAGTGGTTCAGAGAGGCGAGGGAGATATTGTCCGCCACGGAGAGAACGCCCATGATGCCGGAGGCACGGCGATCCTCGGTCAGCATCGCGACGCCCTGATCAATCGCGTCCTTCGGCCGGTTGATCTTCATTTCCTTTCCGTGGTAGAAAATCTTCCCTCTGGTATGTGAGCGGGTGCCGAACAGGCCCTCCATCAGCTCGGTGCGCTGCGCGCCGACCAGACCGCCGACGCCGAGAATCTCACCCTTGCGCAGGGAGAAGGAAACGTCGCGGAAGCTGCGAGGATTGATGGAGGTGAAGCCCTCCACGCGGAAAACCTCCTCGCACGGTTTGTTGTTACGCTGAGGGTAGAGGTTTGTCAGCTCGCGGCCGACCATCCGGGTGATGATGGCGTCGGTCGTCAGCTCCTTTGCGGGCCAGGTGCCGATGTACTTGCCGTCGCGCATGATGGTGACCTCGTCGCTGATGCGGAGAATTTCGTCCATCTTGTGGGAGATGTAGACGATGGCCACGCCGTCGCGCTTCAGATCCTCCACAATGCGGAACAGTGCCTCCACCTCGTTCTGCGTCAGAGAGGAGGTAGGCTCGTCAAGAATCAGGACCTTGCAGTTTGCGGAAACGGCCTTTGCGATCTCCACCGACTGCATCTGCGACACACTCAGCTCGCCCAGCTTCTGTCGTGGGTCGAAGTCCATGCGCACCTTTTTCAGCAAAAGGCGCGTGTCCTCATACATTTTTTTGTGATCGACCACCGGGATGAAGCCCAGCAGCCTTTTGATGGGGTAGCGGCCAAGAAAAATATTCTCCCCGATGGTGCGCGGC
>CAKUMR010000115.1 GCA_934667865.1 uncultured Oscillospiraceae bacterium
CTTGTTCCACGTCATGAATTTGTGCAGGCCGCCCATATCATGGACAAGGCGGTCACCGGGACGCAGGTGCAGATGGTAGGTGTTGGACAATTCGACCTGACAGCTGATGTTCTCCAGATCGGCGGCGCTCAGTGCGCCCTTGATCGCACCCTGCGTGCCGACGTTCATAAAGACCGGCGTCTGCACGGTCCCGTGCGCGCAGGTGAACACGCCGCGCCGCGCGTGGCCTTCTGTTTTCAGCAGTTCAAACATAGCATAACTTCCTGTTTATTTTTTTATTGATTCTAACACAGAATCGCGTTTTTGTAAATCCTCAAAGCGAGATCCACGCTGCCGACGCGATAGCCCGTCGCCGCGGAAACGACGTGCAGGCTCCGGTCAGTGACCAGCAAAAGCGGCAGCGCATCCGGGTCGACATAGGTTTTGCGCGCCAGAAGCTGCGCCGCCTCGCCGTCGCGATCCAGCAAAACCGACGCACCGGGCAGCGCCGCAAGAACGGCGCGGAATTTTTCATTTTCTGCCTCTGCCCAGCTGCGCACAAGGAAGTGCACCGACATACGCGCGGCCTGCGCCTTCTGCGCAAGGAGCTCGTTGAACAGATGCTCCGTCGGCTCCCCGCCCGGCTCCGGCCAGACGAGAAGCGCCGGACCTTTCGTGAGTTCGGAGAGCTGCTTCCGCGCGCCGCAGGCGTCGGAGAACGCGAAATCCGGCACAGAAAAATCCACCGAAAGCTCCGCAAAATTCACAGATTCACGACGCAGGCGAACCGTCCGGGCTTCCCCTGCCGGCAGCGTCAGCACAAGGCTGCACCCGTGCTGGTTCCCGTTCGGCAGGCGCACGGAGGTCAAAATGCGATACACGCCGGCATAGAGCGGAAGCGTCACGCGATCGTCCTGCCATTTTGTCTCGGAGAGGTCAAGGATCTTCCATGCTCCGTCGGAAAACTGCGCCAAACCGAAATCCGTCTCCGGCGTCCATTCCTCCCCCGGTGTCCGTTCCAGAATCAGCACGGCCTGTTCCGCCGGGTCGGCAGGGAAATAAGTCCCATTCGACAAAAATTCCGGCCGACGGTCGATCGGATGCAGTCGCGCGTCTATCCCCAGCGCGCGGCAGACCGCCGCAAACAGCAGATCCTGCGAAGCTGCGCTTGCACAGCCACAGGCAAGGGCGGAAGCCGGGAGCGTCAGGAGCTTCTCATATTCCAGCGCCGGGTGAGCATGGATGTTTTCGCCAATCCATTGGCGCAGCTTGCGGGGGTCACGGCGAAATTCCTGCGCGGCTTCAAAACGTTCCTGCACCGCCGCGCGGAAGCAGGAAAGCGGCTCAAAGCCGACCCGCGGGCCGAAGCCCTCCGGCAGGAGCAGCGCATCATCCAGCACTTCCCTGTTCACGCAGCTCCGGTCTTTTTCCGTAAGCGTCTGGAGCAGGCGCAATCGACGGCCGCGCTCCGAATCGGTTTCCGCTTCCTCCAAAAACGCGCACAGCACCGGGAAGTTCCCGAAGCTCGCCTTCAGAATCGGCCGTACAGCGCCTCCGTAGGTTTTTTCCAGCCGCGCGGCGCGTCTTTCGTCGTACATTGCGGCGATTCGCTTCTCCCGCGCGGCGTCAGCCGTCTTTTTCCGCGCGCGGTTTCGCTGCATCTGTGTCTCCGTCGGGCGTTCTCCCCGATCCGGCGTTTCGCTGGGCGCTGTAAAGAAGAATGATTCCCATGTGTCCGTCCACGCGGGCGCGGAGAGCCGCAGCGTCACTGCGTCTTCCGTCACAGTATTGACCAGCTGTTCCGCATAAAAATCACCGTAGTGCGCGCAAATCAGCAGACTCCCCAGTCCGCAGGTCAGCTCTGCGCGTCCGGTGTCATCCGTTTGCACCGCCGCGACGGGGTACCACTGCCCCGCATTCAGCACGCAGAATTCGACCTGCGCGCGGGGCGCAGGCTTCCCCTCCGCATCGCAAAGCTGTACGCAAAATTGCTTAGCTTCCGCATAGCGCGCCGTCTGATTCAGATAAGTCACCGCGCCCTGTTCCGAAATGACCTCTTCACCCTCCGGAGTGCCGAAGCAGCGGCTGTGCACCAGCATGGCGCGGCTCGCAGCGCTCGTGAACCACCCGCGGTTCAGCACCTCCTCCGGCTCGCAGGCACCGAGATAATTCCATTTCCCGTCGCACCAGACCTCTACCCAGGCGTGGTTATCGTCGCAGTGCGACCACCGCGGAACATAGACCTGCCGCGCCGGGATGCCCAGCGCACGCAGGACATTGACCGCAAAGACCGACTCCTCCCCGCAGCGTCCGTAGCCGGAACGGTAGATCTGCAGCGCCGAGCGCGTCTGGAAATCCGTCGCACGGTAGCGAACTTGTGCTGCGTTCCAGTAGTTGATTTCCAGCGCGGCCTCCCGCGGGGCAAGGCCTGTGATCCGCTTTTGCAGCTGTGCATGGAAAAAGGAGCGGCAGTCGCAGAGCGCTTCCTCATTGACGCGGGGATGCAGAACGTAGTTCAGAAACAGATATTCCGGTAATTTCCGCACCTCAGGCATCGTTTCCCGCAAAAATGCGCCGTGCCGCGCAGTGTTGCAGAGCAGCGCCGCGTCATAGTTCTCGCAGTCGCTGAGCGGGCTGTTGACATACAGCCAGCGCGTAAGCTCCGCCGCTTCCGTCGAAAGCGTCGAAACCGCATGCTGAATCTCGCGCCGTCTGCCCCCGGAGAGCAGGCGCAGCCGCTCGTCAAATTTCGTTTGGATATATTCCGCGTTCAAACCGTTTCCTCCGTATCAAAGGCGATGCACGATCTCCGCGCAGGCGCGTACTGCCGCCTCGTCCGTCTGCCAGAGCTGATACTCGGACAGGGATGGCAGCCCCATGGAAACGCTTTCCTTGCGGTATCGCATCGCGCTTTCCGCCGTCCGCTTGGCCGAGGCGTGAAAGGAGGTCACGCCGGTCAGCTCATGCAGGCGCAGAAGATTGCCGCTGTTCACGCCGCAGCCTGCCATGATGTCGATTCTGCCGGCGGCGCGCTCGTGCAGCTCACGCAGAAGCGCGCTGCCCTGCATGGCATCCGCCGCCTGACCGGAGGTCAGGATGGTCTTGCAGCCGAGGCGAATTGCCGATTCCAACGCCGCAAAGGGATCGCGCGTCATATCAAACGCGCGGTGGAGAGTGACCTCCATACCGCCCGCGCAGGAGATGAGCCGCGCCATGCGCGCTTCGTCCAGCTCGCCTTCCGGGGTGAGAACGCCAAACACAACGCCGTTCGCACCGAGTTCTCGGAAGGCCGCAATCTCTGCGCACATTTCCTCCAGCTCAGCCTCGTCATAGAGAAAATCGCCGAACCGGGGGCGGATCATCACATTGATCTTAATGTCAAAATCGCGCTGCACCTGTGAAAACAACGCGCGCGACGGCGTCGTCCCACCGATCACCAGATTGGCGCACAGCTCCAGACGGTCCGCGCCGCCCAGATACGCCGCCTTGCAGGATTCATACGAGCCGACGCAGGCTTCCAGTAAACTCATGCTTCTTCCTCCACTGCGAGAAAATACAGCGTGCTGACCGCAGCGCCGGTCGCACCGGGAACATGATGCTGCCACAATACGCCGCTGTTGTCCGCCGTCCCGGCGATGTCCAGATGCAGCCACGGGCGATCTTCCACGAAACGTCGAAGGAACAGCCCCGCCGCGATCGCGCCGCAGCCGTCCTTGGAGGTGTTGCGCACGTCGGCGTAGTCACTGTCGATCAGCGTCTCATACTCCGGGAAAGCCGGCATCCGCCAGAAGCGATCGCCGGAGCGATCCGACGCGCACATCAGCGCCGCGTAGAAATCCTCATTGTTTGACATCACGCCCGTAGCGACGTGGCCAAGCATCGTATAGATCGAGCCCGTGAGCGTCGCGATGTCGACAAGGCGCGTGCAGCCCTCGCGTTTCTGCGCCCACGCAAGCGCGTCCGCAAGGATCAGGCGGCCCTCCGCGTCCGCATTGAGGATCTCCACCGTTTTCCCGGAAAACATCGTGATCACATCTCCGGGCAGCATACTGCCTTCGGAAATACGGTTTTCGCAGGTTGGGATGACCGCCGTCACCTTGACGGGCACACGGTTCGCCGCCAACGCGCGCAGCGCCATGGCCGCCGCGGCGCCGCCTGCCATATCTCCCTTGATTCCCGCCATGGATGCGGCGGATTTCAGACAGTAGCCGCCGGTGTCAACGGTCACGCCCTTGCCGATAAAGCCAAGGCGGGAGGCGCTTTCCGGCGCGCCGGTGTAGCGCAGGACGAGCATTGCGGGCGGATTGGCGCTGCTGTCGCCGACCGTGAGAAGGCCGTTCAGGCCCAGCTTCGCCAGCGCCTCGCGGTCATAAACTTCCGCCTCGACCGGAAGGCCGCGCATCGCCTCGGCCAATTCGCGAGCAAACTGCATCGGGTGCAGCAGATTGGACGGACGGTTGACCAGATTTCTGGTTTCCATGACCGAGCGCGCCAGCTCCTGCGTAGCCACGAGCGTTTCTTCGTCCACACCGCTGATATAACACGCAATTTTCGGCTCCCAGCGGTTCTCCAGCGAAAAGCGCGGCTTGTATGCGCCGCCGCAGATCCCCTCAGCTGCCGCACAGACACCGGGAAAATCCAGCTCCGCCGCGGGCGCAAGGTCGAACAGACAGCTTTCACATTCCAGCTCCAGCGCCGTCTTGACCGCCTTGCCATAGGCCTGCTTACAGGCAAGAACATCCCAGTTCCCGCCGCGGCCGACGCTGATCTCATATACAC
>CAKUMR010000116.1 GCA_934667865.1 uncultured Oscillospiraceae bacterium
GACGTCAGATGTGCAGTTTCGTCCGGCGTCAGGATGCCCTCCAGCGACGCAAGGGAAACCTGTAAGCCGTCCTGCCAGCGCTGCTTCCACAGCGCATAGGCCCGGCCGAAAAACGGCACGGAGAAGCTCTGCGCCGACAGGCGCTGCGTCCTTGCAAAAAGCTCCGGCTCCCGCGCCAGCATCCGCAGCAGGCCTTCCTCCGCGACCGCGGAACGTACGTTGTCGTACCGCAGCTCCCGGCTCTTCGGCTGCACCATGGCTGAGGGCGCAAGCTCGCGCTTTTCCTGCTCCTTCCGCTGCCGCGCCATGCGGCGCTTGAAGGCCTTGCCGATCTCCAGCTTCATGACCTCCGGGGTCAGTCCCGCGGCCTCCGCGGCGCGCGCGCCGTAGATCTCGCGCTCCACCGCCGTGCCGAAGGTGGAGATCAGCTCCGCCGCCTGCTTGGCAAATTCGACCCGCTGCTCGTCCGACTTGAGGTCAAACTGCATTTGCAGTGACCGCAGGCGGTACTCTGCCTGATTCTCCGAACCCTCCAGCAGCAGCCGGAAGCGGTCGGCGCCGAACTTGTGCAGAAACTCATCCGGGTCCTTCGCGCCCTGCATCCGCAGCACCTTGACGCGCAGGCCGGTCTTTTCCAGCATGGGAATGGCGCGGCGCGTCGCATTCTGTCCCGGCTCGTCTCCGTCATAGGTCAGGACGACCTCACTCGTGTACTTAGCCAGCATATCGGCGTGCTCCTGCGTCAAAGAGGTTCCCAGTGAGGCCACCGCACAGTCAAATCCATACTGGTGCAGCGTGATGGCGTCCATATAACCCTCCGTCAGGATGATGAAGCCCTGCTTGCTCTTTTTGACGACATTCATGGCGAAGAGGTTCCGCCGCTTGTTGAAGATCACCGTTTCCGGCGAATTGAGATATTTCGGTGTGGAATCGTCCATGACCCGGCCGCCGAAGCCGATCACATTGCCGCGCACGTCGATGATTGGAAACATCAGGCGATTGCGGAAGCGGTCATAGAGCGTCCCTTTTGTTTTGTTCTGCAATACCAGACCGGCCTCCAGCAGCTCCTCCTTGGTAAAGCCCTTGGCGGTCATGGCATCGAGCAGCGCACTCCACTGATTCGGCGCAAAGCCGAGACCGAAGCGCGTGACCGTATCGGCAGACAAACCGCGCTTTGCGATATAGGCGCGCACCTCGCCCGCCTGCGGCGTTTTGAGCTGCGCATGGAAAAAGCGCGCTGCCTGCCTGTTCAGCGTCCAGAGGCGCTCTTTCAGCTTGTACTGCGACTGATATTCGCCATCCTCCGGCACCTCAAGCCCGGCTCGCTTTGCCAGAAAGCGCACCGCATCCGGATAACTGAGGTTCTCGATCTCCATGATGAAGCTGACGGCGCTGCCGCCCTTGTGGCAGCCGAAGCAGTAGTAGATACCCTTCTCCGGCGAAACGGAAAAGGAGGGCGTTTTTTCGCTGTGGAAGGGACAGAGTCCGAAGAGATTGTTGCCTCTTCTGGTCAGCGCGACGTACTGCCCCACAACGTCCTCGATGGGGTTGCGGACATTCAGCTCGTCCAGAAATGCCGGCGAAAAGGCCATATTCTCCCTCCTGTCAATCTCTCACCTGCCAAGCCGTCGGAATGAACAGCTCGGAATACTTGTACATCGCATATTTGTCGGTCATGCCGGCAATGTAATCGCAGACCGTCCGGGCCATGCCCTCAAAGGTGATCTGCGGCTGGAAATCCTCCGGCAGTGCATCGGGATGCTTGAGATAATACTCAAACAGCTCCTGCAAGATGCGCCGTGCCTTGGACTCCTCCCCCTTGGCGACGGGGTTCTTATACACATGCTCAAACATGAAGGCGCGCAGCGCCTCCATGGCCTGCGAGATCTCCGGGTCCATGCCCAGCTCGCCGGAGGAAAGCGTGTGGAAGATCATATTCGTGACCAGCGTGTTGATGCGGTCGCGGTGGCTCTCGCCCAGCACGTCCGCAATCTCCCGCGGAATATCGCCGTCCGTGAGAATGCCCGCACGCATCGCGTCGTCGATGTCGTGGTTGATATAGGCAATCTGGTCAGAAATGCGCACGATCTGCCCTTCTAAGGTCTCCGGCAGACGGCTCGAACGGCTGTGACCCAGAATTCCCATGCGAACCTCGTAGGTCAGGTTCAGTCCGACGCCGTCCTTTTCCAGAATATCCACCACACGCAGCGACTGCTCGTTATGGCGGAAGGGCGTCCCCATGACCTCCGTCAGCGCGACCTCGCCGGCATGACCGAAGGGCGTATGTCCAAGATCGTGGCCGAAGGCGATGGCCTCCGAAAGATCCTCGTTCAGCCGCAGGGCGCGGGTGATCGTCCGGGCAATACGCGCGACCTCCAGCGTGTGGGTCATGCGGGTACGGTAGTGGTCGCCCTCCGGCTGCAAAAAGACCTGCGTCTTGTGCATGAGCCGGCGGAATGACTTGCTGTGCAGGATGCGGTCGGAATCGCGCTGATAGCAGGTACGCACGTCGTTCTCCGTTTCCGGCTCAGCGCGCGGACGGCCTTTTGAGGCGTCCGAAAACTGCGCACGACTGCTCAGGCGCAGATGCTCCTCCTGCTCCAGCTGCTCGCGGATGGTCATCACGATCCCTCCTTGTTTTCAATGCCGAGGGGAAAGGCGCGGTATTCGTCCTCGCCGGTCATCCCCTCGATCGTCCCGGCGGAAAGGTCATAGACATGATCCAGAAACGGCGTGACCTGCATCTTCGGAAGCAGCAGGTCGAAGCTGACGTCCGCGCCGAATTCCACGTTCTGCACGATACCGCCGAAGGCCGCGACCTCCAGCTTCAGCCGTTCGTACCAGCGGTAGGAGCAGGGCAGGTAGACCCGCGTCCAGACGCGCTTCATGGCGCGTCCCGCCGTGTCCAGCGCCAGCTTCGCGCTGTGGGCATAGGCGCGGACCAGTCCGCCCGCACCCAGCAGGATGCCGCCGAAATAGCGCGTGACCACGCAGGTCACATTGTAAATTTCTTCGCGCTGCAAGACCTGTAAGATCGGCATCCCGGCCGTCCCGCCCGGCTCGCCGTCGTCGGAAAAGCGCGTAGGGCCATCCTTGATGATGTAAGCATAGACATTGTGCGAGGCGTCCCAGTAGGCTTCCCGCATCTCTTTCAGCCGCGCCAGTGCCTGCTCCTCCGTGTCTGTGCAGAAAATATGGCCGATGAAGCGCGAACGTCGCTCGATGAACTCCGCGTCCGCGTCCTTCGCGGGAATCAGATACTCCGTCATGCCTCCGGCTCCTTCAGAAAACCGCGGTAGCGGCCGTACAGCTCCTCACCGCAGATCGTTTCGACCTCGATCCCGTCCGCGCCGTATTCCGTGCGCAGCACCTGCGCCTGATCATGCAGGATCTCGAGCACACCGGCCTGCGCGTAGGGGAGCAAAAGCGTCACATGATGCAGCTGCCCCAGCAGCGTTTCCTCAATTCGGGTCAGCAGCTCGTCCATGCCGATACCGCTGCGCGCGCACATGGGAATATTCTTCTCCCCGATGGGCAGGACGGAAATGTCGTCCAGCAGATCGGCCTTGTTATAGCAGCGCAGGACGGGGACGCCCGGCTTGGCCAGCTTCTCGATCAGCCGGTCGACGACCTGAATATGCGCCTCGCGCTCCGGGTCGGAAGCGTCGATGACGTGCAGCAGCAGGTCGGCGTACTGCAATTCCTCCATTGTCGCCTTGAAAGCCTCGATGAGGTCGTGCGGCAGCTTGGAGATAAATCCGACAGTGTCGGAAAGCAGAATTTCAAGATGATCCGACACACGCAGGCGGCGTGTCGTCGTGTCCAGCGTGTCAAACAGGCGGTCATTGGCCGGGATCCCGGCATCCGTCAGCTGGTTCAGAAGCGTCGATTTGCCGGCGTTCGTATAGCCCACCAGCGCCACGACGGGGATGGCGTTTTTCAGCCGGCGCTCACGCTGCACGCCGCGCACCTTGCGCACCTCGTCCAGCTCCGCGCGCAGGCGGGTGATGCGGTCGCGGATATGGCGGCGATCGGTTTCCAACTTGCTCTCGCCGGGGCCGCGCGTGCCGATGCCGCCGCCCAGACGGGACATGGACTTGCCCATGCCGGACAGGCGCGGCAGCAGATACTGATACTGCGCCAGCTCGACCTGCAGGCGGCCTTCCGCCGTCCTGGCGCGCTGGGCAAAAATATCAAGGATCAGCGCGCTGCGGTCGAGCACCGTCGCCTGCGTCAGCTCTTCCAGCGAGCGGATCTGCGCGGGCGAAAGATCGTTGTCAAAGACCACCAGCGTCGCGCCGGTATTCTCGACGAGCTGCCGGACCTCCTCGGCCTTCCCCTCTCCGATGAAGCTGTGCGGATCGGGGGTATGGCGATTCTGGAGCACCTTTGCCTCGCAAATTCCGCCCGCCGTTTCCAGGAGTGCCTCCAGCTCATCCAGCGAGGCATCCGTGGCAGTCTCCTCCGGCTTGAAGCAGTCGGCGTTCAGCCCAACCAGTATTGCTTTTTCCGAAACCACACGATCGCTTGGATTCATCATAATCTCCTAACATTTGACAAAAATATGAAAAAAGTTCGCACCGATACGATGCGAACTTTACTCATTACTTCAGACCGAATTTCTTGTTGAAACGGTCAACACGTCCACCAGTGTCAACCAGCTTCTGCTTGCCGGTATAGAAAGGGTGGCACTTGGAGCAAATTTCAACCTTGATGTCCTTCTTGGTGGACCCGGTCTCGATAACCTCGCCGCA
>CAKUMR010000117.1 GCA_934667865.1 uncultured Oscillospiraceae bacterium
TGGACGATATAGGACTCGAACCTATGACCTTCCGCACGTCAAGCGGATGCTCTAGCCAGCTGAGCTAATCGTCCGAAGCGAGATTTATTATATACGGTGATCCCGTATTTGTCAAGCATTATTTTCCGTTTTTTCGCTTTTATTTTCAGGCGGCGGGCAGCCCCGCCGCCTGAAACGCATTTATACGCTCGCCGTTTCCTTGGCATGATAGGTCAGCCCCTTCGGGTAGAAGAAGCGGATCGCCTGCGGCACGACCTCGAACTTTGCCTCGCGGGACATCAGCAGCTCGCCGTCGAGATTGATCTCACTCTCGCGGTCGCAGCGCACCGTCACCCGCTTGCAGCGGAAGTGGCGGATGAGATCCGGAAGCTGATCATAATGCCCCGCTTTATACTTGCCGATGACGTTCGCCACGGTCAGGCGGGAAACCTTCTTGACCAGAAGCACGTCCAGCCAGCCGTCGTCCGGCTCCGCGATGGGCACGGGATAGAAGCCGCCGCCATACCAGCGTCCGTTGGCAATGCAGATCAGCGACTGCCGCGCATCGAATTCCTCGTCGTCGATCTGCACCACATAGTGCTCATGCACGCCCTTGATCAGATTCACCGCTGTGGACAGGATGTACGCACCGGAGCCGCTGACAAGCGGCAGGCGCTTGTATTTCCCGATCTCCGTGCCGATGCGCGCGTCGAAGCCCATGGAGCAGACATTCAGGGAATAATGGTTCTCCTGACAGCGGATCAGGTCGAAGACTGCCTCGTCCGCGTCCAGGAGCCGCTCCAGCTCCTTGAAGGCCGCGGGGTCGGAGAAAATTTTGATAAAATCATTGCCGGAGCCGCCGGGATAGTGGGTCACGGCGACATTGGTATGGCCTGCCGCGCCGTTGACGATCTCGTTGAGCGTGCCGTCGCCGCCGCAGGCATACACCCGCAGCTCCTCGCCCGTTGCAGCAGCCGCCTGCACGATCTTCGTGCAGTCCCCCGGCGCGCGGGAAACCAGAATTTCGTAGTTTTCGTCGTGGCGGTCAAAAATCTCCCGGATCTTCTGTGTGAATTCTCCGGTGTGATCGTACTTGCCCGCCGCCGGATTGATGACAAACAGATGCTTCATCTCTCGTACCATCCTTAATAATACATATAAACGTTGCACTGCAAGCGGCCGTTGTAGAGCTTGCGCTTTTTCACCGCCTGTTTCCCAAACCAGTGCTCGAACTCCGGCTCGGAGGAAATGATATACTTATTCCACTGGTCGGCAAATTTCAGGTGTCGGCCGAAGCTGCGCACGAGCTGCTGCGCTGCGCGCTGCTCGAGCATCCGCTCCCCATAGGGCGGATTGCAGACAATCACGCCGCGCTCTGCCGGAAGCGGCAGCTTGGTCGCGTCACCCTCGCGGAATTCGATATATTTCGCCACACCCGCCTTCTTTGCGTTTGCGATCGCGATGGACAAACTGGCCGGGTCGATGTCCGTGCCGAGGATGCGGTAGTCGCCGCGGTACTCGCCGTCCTTCGCCTCCTGATAGGCCTGCGGCCAGACCTCCTGCGGCACGCAGGCCCATTTCTGCGCCGCAAAGCTGCGGTTCAGGCCCGGCGCGCGGTTCAGCGCGGCCAGTGCGGCTTCGATCACGATCGTGCCGGAGCCGCAGAAGGGGTCCCAGAAGAAGTCCCGCCCGCGGTAGCGCGAAAGATTGACCAGCGCGGCAGCCATCGTTTCATGCAGCGGCGCTTCATTGGCGACCGCGCGGTAGCCGCGCTTGTGCAGGCTCGCACCGGAGGTGTCCAGAAACACCTCGCAGACATCCTTCATGATGGAAAAGCGGAGCTGATAGGTTTCCGCCGTTTCCGGCAGCCAGGACATTTTATAATGCGCGCCGAGGCGGTCCACCGCCGCCTTCTTTGCAATGGACTGGCAGTCCGGCACCGAATGAAGCTGGGAATCCAGGCTGTAGCCCTTCACCGGGAAAGCACCGTTGACCGGGACAAAGCGCTCCAGCGGGATTGCCTTGACGCCCTGATACAGCTCCTCAAAGCTGCGCGCCGGAAAACGCGCCAGCAGGATCATCACACGCTCGCCCATGCGCAGGCGCAGGTTGGCGCGCGCCATATCGAGAAAATCTCCTTCAAAAAAAACGCGGCGATCTTCGACGCGCACCTGCTCCATTCCCATGCGGCGCAGCTCGTCGCCGACCAGTCCCTCCAGCCCGAACAGGCAGGGCACGGCCATGGTCATTCGTTCCATAGATACTCCTCTAAAAAATGAAATTATATTTATTATACTCCATTTCCCGCCGTATTGCAACGAAAAACTCTCCCCTTTTGTACTCCGGCTGCCGGTATTACATTCGATAAAGAAATACCGGTTTTTCTATTGACTTCCCCGCAAAAAAATGACATACTATAACTACCACAAGAAAGGAGAGGATGCAGCTTGCATATGGAGATCATCTGGCTGGTGCTGCTCATTGTCTTTGCGATCGCGGAGGGCGTGACCGTCGCACTGGTGTCCGTCTGGTTTATGGGCGGCGCGCTGGCGGCGCTGATTGCGGCGCTCTGCGGAGCGGAGCTGTGGCTTCAGGTCGTGCTGTTCTTTGCCGTTTCCATTCTCCTGCTGCTGTGCCTGCGTCCGCTGAGCAAGCGGCTTCTCAAGCAGAAGAAGGTTGCCACCAACGCCGACAGCAACATCGGCAGAGAGGCCGTCGTCACCGAGCGCATCGACAATTTGCAGGGCAGCGGCGCGGTGCGCATCTCCGGCGTGGAGTGGTCGGCGCGCAGCGCGGACGGCTCCGAGATTGAAAAGGGCGCTGTGGTCCGGGTCCTGCGGATCGAGGGCGTCAAGGTCTGCGTGGAACGCGCAGGGAACAACACTGAGGGAGGAACAAAATGAGTCCGTTATTCTACATTGTCATCGGCGCGGCAGTTCTGCTCGTGCTTATTATCATCATCAAAAATATCTGCATCGTGCAGCAGTCCCGCGCCTACGTTGTCGAGCGTCTGGGCGCTTTCTCAGAGGTCTGGGAGGTGGGCATCCACTTCAAGGTGCCTTTCATTGAACGCATCGCCCGCCGCGTGAGCCTCAAGGAGCAGGTGCTCGACTACCCGCCCCAGCCGGTCATCACGAAGGACAACGTCACCATGCAGATCGACACCGTCGTCTATTTTCAGATCACGGACCCCAAGCTCTACACCTACGGCGTCGAGCAGCCGATGCTCGCCATGGAAACGCTGACCGCGACCACGCTGCGCAACATCATCGGCGATCTGGAGCTGGACCAGACGCTCACCTCCCGCGACGTCATCAACACCAAGATGCGCGCCATTCTGGACGAGGCCACGGACCCGTGGGGCATCAAGGTCACGCGCGTGGAGCTGAAGAACATCCTGCCGCCGCAGGACATCCAGAACTCCATGGAGAAGCAGATGAAGGCCGAGCGCGACCGCCGTCAGGCGATCCTTCAGGCCGAGGGTACGAAGCACTCCCAGATCCTTGTGGCAGAGGGCGAAAAGGAATCCGCCATCCTGCGCGCGGACGCGGAGAAGCAGTCGGCCATCCTGCGCGCGCAGGGTCAGGCAGAAGCCATTCTCGCCGTCCAGAAGGCAACGGCAGAGGCCATGCGGATGCTGAACGATGCCTGCCCGAACGATCAGGTCATCAAGCTCAAGGCGCTTGAGGCCATGCAGAAGATTGCAGACGGTAAAGCGACGAAGATCATCATCCCGTCGGAGCTGCAAGGGCTTGCCGGTCTTGCCAACGGACTGGTCGAGGCCGTCAAGGAGCCAAAAGAATAAGCAGCAGCGCCGCCGTGCTTCTGCACGGCGGCGCTTTTTACATCTTTTCTCTATGTTTCTCATCGTCCAGCCCTGCGAAGAAATCGTCATAAGAACAGCGATAGATCTTTTTCAGCTCGATCAGAACGCTGATGCGAATGTTCAGTTCCCCCGCCTCATATTTGGCATAGGTCGTGCGACCGATGTCGCACCCACGGCGCTGCAATTCCGCGCAGAGTTTTTCCTGCGACAGTCCGCTGTTCTCCCGCAGCCGCCGCAGATTGTCTCCCATGCTGCGGTCACGTCTGAGCTTCTGCATCACTCGTCCTCGTCGAAGGCGTAGTCGTTCAGCTCCGGGAAGTCGAGGAACTCCGCCAGCGTCATATTGAACGCCAGCGCGATTTTGTGCAGCGTCATGACGCGCGGATTCTTTGTCAGGCCGCGCATGATATTGTCCAGCGTTGACTGCTTCATCCCGCTCATCGTCGCCAGCTTATTGACTGTAATTCCCCGCTTCTTGCAGAGCGCCCGAATCCGCCCAACATAGAGCGCCGAATAGTCCATCATTTGATCTCCTGTTCCAGCGCGTCGAACTCCGACGTCGAAAAGAATTCGCCCAGTGTTATTCCCAGACCGTCACAGATCAGCTTGATCGTCAGCAGCTTGGGATTCTGGCTTTTCCCGTAAAGAATATTCTTCAAGCTGGAGGGCGGCAGCGCGCTGAGCGTTGCCAGCCGGTTGATGCTGAGGTCGTATTCCTCACAAAGCTGTAAGATGCGGTTTCTGACCGCGCTCGTCATGTTACCCATTGTCCAGCCCCGCGAAGAAATCATCATAAGCGCAGCGATAGATCTTTTTCAGCTCGATCAGAACGCTGATGCGAATGTTCAGTTCCCCCGCCTCATACTTGGCATAGGTCGTGCGACCGATGTCGCACCCACGGCGCTGCAATTCCGCGCAGAGTTTTTCCTGCGACAGTCCGCT
>CAKUMR010000118.1 GCA_934667865.1 uncultured Oscillospiraceae bacterium
GAACGGAGCTGGGCAGCGAGATCCGCAGAATGTTCGTTCCTCGCCCCGGCTGGGTGCTGGTGGACGCGGACTATAGCCAGATCGAGCTGCGTGTGCTGGCGCATATCGCGCATGACCGGCAGATGCAGGAGGCCTTCCGCAGCGGAGAGGATTTCCACACCGTCACGGCCTCGCAGGTGTTCGGCGTGCCGGTTTCCGAGGTCACGCCGCTGATGCGCCGCCATGCCAAGGCGGTCAATTTCGGCATCGTCTATGGCATTTCGGAATTCTCGCTGGCGCAGGACATCGGCGTCTCGCGGCGCGAGGCAAAGGAATATATCGACAGCTATCTCGCCCGGTTCAGCGGTGTGCGCGCCTATATGCACGACATCGTGGAAACGGCGAAAAATCAGGGCTATGTGGAAACGATCTTCCACCGCCGCCGCTATATCCCGGAGATCAAGAGTTCGAATTTCAATGTCCGCTCCGGTGCGGAGCGAATCGCGCTCAACACGCCGGTGCAGGGAAGCGCAGCGGACATCATCAAGCTGGCAATGGTGCGCGTCCGCGACGCGCTGGCGCAGGAGGAATTGCAGGCGCAGCTGGTTTTGCAGGTGCATGACGAGCTGATCGTTGAGTGCCCGGCCTTTGAGGCGCCGCGCGTCATGGAGATCGTGACGGCGCAGATGGAGCACGCAGTCGAGCTGGATGTGCCGCTGGTCGCGGAGGCAAAGATGGGAGAAAGCTGGTACGACGCAAAATGATCACGATCGTTCCCATGCAGGAGCGCCACCTTGACGCGATCGCCGCGCTGGAGCTTGCCTGCTTTTCCGACCCGTGGAGCCGCCGCTCCGTCGCGTCCGAGCTTGAAAATGAATGGAGCCTGTGGCTTGTCGCCGAAGAGGGAAACTCTGTTGCGGGCTACGTCGGCTCGCAGCTCGTTCCGCCGGAGGCGGACGTGATGAACCTTGCCGTCGCGCCGGAAAAGCGCAGGTTGGGTGTGGCGCAGCGGCTGCTGGATGCCCTTTTTCTGGAATTGAGGGCGCGCGGGATCACGTCGCTTGCGTTGGAAGTGCGCGCGTCCAATCTGGCGGCGCAGGAGCTTTATGAGAAGAACGGCTTTGTGCAGGTCGGCCGCCGGAAGAATTATTATGTTAACCCTCGGGAGGACGCGCTCATCCTGAGAAAGGAGCTTTGATATGCTGATACTATCGGTGGAATCCTCCTGTGACGAAACGGCCGTCGCGCTGGTACGCGACGGCCGGGAGGTACTGACGGACTGCATTGCCTCGCAGGTCGCGCTGCATCGCATCTACGGCGGCGTTGTCCCGGAGATCGCCTCGCGCAAGCACATTGAGGCTATCTATGGCCTTGCGGATCAGGCGCTTCTGCGCGCCAACGTGACGCGCGCGGACATCGACGCCGTCGCCGTGACCTATGCGCCCGGCCTGATCGGCGCGCTGCTGGTCGGCGTGAACTTTGCCAAGGCTGCGGCGCTGGCGCTGGACGTGCCGCTGGTGCCGGTTCACCATATCCGCGGGCACATTGCGGCAAACTATCTGGCCTATCCGGATTTGCAGCCGCCGTTTCTCTGTCTTGTCGTTTCCGGCGGGCATACGATGCTCGTGGACGTGCAGGATTATACCAGAATGGAAATCCTCGGCGGCACGCGGGACGACGCGGCGGGAGAATGCTTCGATAAGGTGGCGCGGATGCTGGACATGCCCTATCCCGGCGGTGCGGCCCTCGACCGCGCGGCACAGAGCGGCGACGAAACGCACTATGAGCTCCCGCACAGCAAAATTTCCGGCAATCCGCTGGATATGTCCTTCTCCGGCCTGAAAACGGCGGCGGTGAACCTTATCCATAATGCGCAGCAGAAGGGGCAGGAGATCAACGTTCCCGATCTTTGCGCGTCGTTTTCCGCGGCGGTGAGCGAGATGCTGATTCCCCGCGCGATGCAGGCACTGGAGCTGACCGGGCGGAAAACGCTTGCCGTTGCCGGTGGCGTGGCGGCCAATTCGCGCATCCGCGCCGACCTGACGCGCGAAACGCAGAAGCGCGGCGTCCGGCTGTGTATGCCGCCTCTGAGCCTCTGCGGGGACAACGCCGCAATGATCGGCGCACAGGGCTATTACGAGTACCTGAGCGGCAATCTGGCCGACCAGACCCTCAACGCCTACGCGACCAAATCCATGGAGGGTGAAACGCTTTGAGCGGCGGCCGCAAAACTGGTGATAACAAAAGTTGCAGGATACGAAAGCGTATCCTGCAACTTTTTTGCGCAAAAAGTTCGGACTATCATTGTTTGAAAAATAATTTATGTAAACCACGTAAAGCGACGAAAATATGAGGGAAACCTGAAAGATTTTGTCGAACCCTGTAAATTCAAAGGTTTTCACACAGAAGTCTGTTCAAAACCCTGTGCAGAATGTTAATAACTTCTGTTCAAAACGGCGGGAGTTATCATTATTGTAAACTTATGCACAGAAGGAAGGAGAACAAAAATTGAAATACGTTTCGAAAACGACCAAAAAACGAAGGGCAGACTGCATTTTGAAGAAAAAACTGTGCGCCGCAGAAGCGGCGCACAGTGAGATGATAAGAATTAAAGATCGCAGTTATTGACCGTGCGGGGGAAGGGAATGACGTCGCGGATGTTGGCCATACCCGTCAGATACATCACGCAGCGCTCGAAGCCGAGGCCGAAGCCGGCATGACGTGCGGTGCCGTACTTGCGCAGGTCGAGATAGAAGCCGTAATCCTCTTCCTTCAGGCCGAGCTCCTTCATGCGCGCGACCAAAGTGTCATAGTCGTCCTCGCGCTGGCTGCCGCCGATGATCTCGCCGATGCCGGGCACAAGGCAGTCCATCGCGGCGACGGTCTTACCGTCCGGATTCAGCTTCATATAGAAGGCCTTGATCTCCTTCGGATAATCCGTCACGAAGACCGGACGCTTGAAGATCGTTTCCGTCAGGAAGCGCTCGTGCTCAGTCTGCAAATCGCTGC
This sequence comes from uncultured Oscillospiraceae bacterium, assembly GCA_934667865.1. The sequence continues at coordinate 2,989 of CAKUMR010000118.1, forward strand.
CCCAGTGGACGGGGTAGTCGAAGGAGTCATTGTGCGGCTCCAGCAGTTCGATGGCCTCGGTGTAGGTGGCGTGGCCAAAATCGGAGGTCAGCACATGGTGCAGGCGCTCCAACAGACCCTTGTCCACGAACTGGTTGAAGAAGGCCATTTCCTCCGGCGCGTTTTCCAGCACGTAGGAGATGATATATTTGATCATGTCCTCAGCCAGACGCATATCGTCCGAAAGGTCTGCAAAGGCGATCTCCGGCTCGATCATCCAGAATTCCGCGGCGTGGCGCGTGGTGTTGGAGTTTTCGGCGCGGAAGGTGGGGCCGAAGGTGTAGATGTTGCGGAAGGCCATGGCGTAGGTTTCACCGTTGAGCTGGCCGGAAACGGTCAGATTCGTGGGCTTATTGAAGAAGTCCTTGCTGTAGTCGACGCTGCCGTCCTCCTTGTGGGGAACATTGTTCAGATCCAGTGTGGTGACCTGGAACATCTCGCCGGCGCCTTCGCAGTCAGAGCCGGTGATGAGTGGTGTGTGGACATAGACGAAGCCGCGCTCCTGGAAGAAGCGATGGATCGCATAGGCGGCAAGGCTGCGGACGCGAAACACTGCCTGGAAGGTGTTCGTGCGCGGGCGCAGATGCGTCATCGTGCGCAGATATTCCAGCGTGTGGCGCTTCTTTTGCAGGGGGTAGTCCGGCGTGGACGCGCCCTCGACCGTGACCTCCTCCGCCTGCAGCTCAAAGGGCTGCTTGGCTTCCGGCGTTTCGACCAGCGTGCCGCGCACGATCAGCGCCGCACCGACGTTGATCTTGGAGATCTCTGCGAAGTTTTCCAGAGTGTCATGGTAGACGATCTGGAGCGGGGAGAAGTAGGTGCCGTCGCTCAGGACGATGAAGCCGAAGGCCTTGGAGGCGCGCACGGAGCGCACCCAGCCGCCGACCTCAATGGACTTGCCGGCATAGTCCTTGGTGTTTTTGAAAAGTTCGCGAACAGTGATGAGTTCCATGAATTCTCCTCTTTTACAGCAGCATTACGCCCGCTTTTTTGCAGGCGGCGATGGTTTCGGAGTCCCAGACGCTGGACTGCACCTCGCCGATGTGCGCGCAGCCAATCAGCAGCATACACAGCCGCGACTGACCGATGCCGCCGCCAATGGTGAGGGGCAGCTCGTCTGCCAGAAGCGCTTTGTGGAAGGGGAGCGCGCGGCGGTCGTCACAGCCGGAAATGGTAAGCTGACGGTCAAGAGATTCGGCATCCACGCGGATGCCCATCGAGGAAATCTCAAAAGCACGACCCAGCGTTTCATTCCAGAAGAGAATATCACCGTTCAGCGCCCAGTCGTCGTAGTCGGGTGCGCGGCCGTCGTGCGGCTTGCCGGAGCGCAGTGCGCCGCCAATCTGCATCAGGAAAACTGCCTTGCCCGGATGCTCCCGGAGATAAGCGGTCTCGCGCTCAGAAGCAGAGAGCTCCGGATAACAATCCTCCAGCTCCTGTGTCTTGACAAAGATCACTTCCCGCGGCAGATCGACCGAAAGCTGGGGATACTCGATCTTCAGGGTTTCATTGGTGACATAGATGGCATTGACAATGCTCTGGACAGTCTTTTTGAGGTAATCCTCATTGCGCGTTTCGCGCGTAATGACCTTTTCCCAGTCCCACTGGTCGACATAGACCGAGTGGAGGTTGTCTACGATCTCGTCGCGGCGGATGGCGTTCATGTCAGTGACCAGTCCCTTGCCGGGACGGAAGCCATAGCGCGCAA
>CAKUMR010000119.1 GCA_934667865.1 uncultured Oscillospiraceae bacterium
GAGCAAGGAGCTGCGCGATGCGGATCTTCTGATCTGCTTCGGCGGCGACGGCACCATCCTGCACGCGTCCAAGGCTGCGACCTATGCCAAGGTGCCGATCCTCGGCGTGAACATCGGCACGATGGGCTTTATGGCGGAGCTGGAGAGCAGCGAGCTTTCGGAGCTTGCGCGGCTTGCGCGGGACGACTATTCCGTCGAGGAGCGCATGATGCTCCGCGTCCGCGTTGAGCACGAGGGGAAAACCGTACTGGAGGAGGACGCGCTCAACGACGCGGTCATCACCAAGGGCGCCGTCGCGCGGATCGTGCAGATGGCGGTGAGCTGCGACGGTGTGGAGATCATGAATTTCGGCGGCGACGGCGTGATCATCAGCACGCCGACCGGCTCGACAGCCTACTCCATGTCCGCCGGCGGCCCCATCGTGGAGCCGACTGCGCACAATATCATCATCACGCCGATCTGCGCGCACGATATGCGCTCCAAGACGGTCGTGACCGCAGCTGACCGCGTGATCCGTGTGGACATCGGCCGCATCGGTAGGAAGAACGCCTTTCTTTCCGTGGACGGCGGCCGCGCACTGCGTCTGAACACGGACGACCGAATCACGGTCACGAGATCAAAATATGTGACAAAACTGATCCATCTATCCGACCGCAGTTTTTTCGAGATCATAAAAAATAAATTTAAGTGAGGTACCGCAATGAAGGCCGAACGGCAGAGAAGAATCATTGAATTGATTACGGAGAAAAATATTGAAACACAGGAACAGCTTCTTACGGAGCTGCACAGGAGCGGCTTTAAGAGCACGCAGGCGACGATCTCACGCGACATTAAGGAGCTTCAGATCGTTAAGTCTCTCGACGGCATGGGCGGCTATCGCTATGGTATGCCGCATAAAAACGAGCATGACCGTTTTGGCGCACGCTTTCGCGTGATTTTCAAGGAGTGCGTCAACAGCCTAGACTATGCGCAGAACCTGATCGTTGTCAAGACCATGCCCGGTCTTGGCGCGGCCGCTGGTGCGAATATCGATGCGCTGAAGATGCCTACTGTGGTTGGTACACTGTCCGGTGACGATACAACGCTTGTCATTATGCGAGATAACGAATCGGCGGCGGAATTCTGCGCCGAGATTCGTAAAATGCTGGAATAAAAGAGGGAAAGAGCCATGCTCCGTCTGCTGCATATCGAGAATATCGCCGTGATTGAGCGGGCGGACATCCTGTTTGAGCGCGGCTTCAACGTCATGACCGGTGAAACCGGCGCCGGTAAATCCATCGTCATTGACGCGATCTCTGCCATTTTGGGCGAGCGCGCCTATCGCGATATGATCCGAACCGGCACGCAGAAGGCGGCAGTCCGCGCAATTTTTGAGGATGTGTCGGAATCGGCGTGGTTTGCGGCCAATGATGTGCCCTACGCCGCGGAAACGACCATCCAGCGCGAGATCTATCTCGACGGAAAGAACGTCTGCAAGGTCAACGGCGTCCCGGTCACGGTCACGGTGCTCAAGCAGCTTGGAATTCAACTGATCAACATCCATGGGCAGCACGATTCCGCGTCGCTGTTCGATGAAAACTATCACCTGAGTTTTCTGGACAGCTTTGCCTGTGATGAATCGTTACTGGACGATTACCGGCAAAAGTACCAGAACGTGCTTTCGCTGCGACGCGAGATCGACCGGCTGAGCATGGACGAGAGTGAGAAGCTCCGCCGCATGGAAACGCTCAAGTACCAGATCGAGGAGATCTCCCGCGCTGACCTGAAGCCGGAGGAGGACGATACACTGGAGGCCCGCCGCAAGCTGCTGCAAAATTCCGAAAAGCTCTCCGAGGGCTTGCAGGATGCAGCGGCCTGCATCGACGGCGGAGAGGACTCCGAGGGCGCGGCTGCGCTGCTCTCCGAGGCGGAACGCGCGCTTGCGCGCATTGCCCGCTATGATGAGAGTCTGTCGCAGCTGCATGACACGGCCTCCGACCTGATGTATCAGGTGCAGGACGTCGCGGAGCAGCTTCGCGACCGCCTGTATCAGCTCTCTTATTCCGCCGATGAGCTGGAGCAGATCGAGGACAGACTCGACACCATTCACCGCCTGCGCCGCAAATACGGGGCGACCTGCGAGGATATTCTGGCGTTTCTGATGTCTGCGCAGAAGGAGCTTGACGAGATCGAGTTTGCCGGCGACCGCGTGGAGCAGCTCAAAGGCAAACTCCAAAAGGCGGAAAAGGCAGCGTGGGATGCGGCGCTCCGGCTCCGCGAGGCACGCAAGGAAGCCGCGGTCGGCCTGACCGCGCGGATTCTGGAAGAGCTTTCCCAGCTCGATATGAAGAAAGTGCAGTTTTCCTGCGAGTTCACCGAAACGGAGCTTTCACCGGTCGGTGCGGATGCGGTGGCATTTTATATGTCTGCCAACCTCGGCGAAGCGCTCAAACCGCTGAACAAGGTCGCCTCCGGCGGCGAGCTGGCGCGCATCATGCTGGCGCTCAAGAACGTGCTGGCAGAGAAAGACCATGTGCCGACGCTGATTTTTGACGAGGTGGACACCGGCGTTTCCGGTCGGGCAGCGCAGCGCGTTGCGGAGAAGCTGCATCAGGTGTCACTGAGCAAGCAGGTCCTGTGCGTGACTCATCTGCCGCAGATCGCGGCGCTTGCCGATACTCACCTGCTCATCGCCAAGGGCGAGCGCGGCGGACGTACCTTCACGACCGTGGAGCCGCTCGATTTGGAGGGCAGAAAGGCAGAGCTGGCGCGCATCATCGGCGGCGCAAGCATTACGGAGACGACGCTGAAAAGCGCAGAGGAAATGCTGCGAAGACAGTAAGATAGAACAAACGGCTGATGAAAGCGGAGCCCGAATAAGAAAACATAGATGCTCCCCCGCAGACAAAGTCTGCGGGGGAGCACTGCATACAGCCATTCGCCGAAGAATTTTTTGTTGGAACAAGGCGTTTTTCCGCAGCGCTACTTTGTGTAACGCAAGGGAAAACGCCGCAGTTCCGGCGGAAAAGGCTCGGCGAAGGGACTATGATTTCTTATGAGGACGCAGCAAAAGCTTCTTCTCCGGTTATTTACTGAATGTGGACGTGGTTATTGATGTGGTCGATGCAGTAGCAGCAGTAGCCCTTGCACTTGGAGCAGTAGCGGAATTCCAGATCGGGATAATCCGTGTCGGTGCGGCCGCACACGGTGCACTTGTGGCGGTAGGGCCGCTCGCCGGTGCTGCTGCGGTAGTTTTTTGCCCAGTCGGGGTTCGGCTCGGCATCCACCTTGGCGCGGAAATCGCGGGAGGCCTTGCGCGCCTGCCGGCCGCGCTGCCAGCGCAGCGGTAAGAGATTGCGCACGTCCTTGCCCAGAAACAGGAAGTAGTTCAGCAGGGCGATCAGCGGGAAGAGCGCGATCAGCAGGCAGTAGGTGCCGATATAGGCGCTGTGATAGTTTGTCCAGTTGATAATGGCGATATAGATGCCGTCTGCGACCTCATAGGCGGTCAGGCCGAGATCGACCAGCGCGAGCCATTTCATCTTGAGCGGGATGAAGAACATGAACAGTATGCGCTGCTCCGGGATCAGCGTCGCCACGGCGAGGAACATCGACAGGTTCAGATAGGTGACGGTGACGGGCATGGGGAGCGTCAGGCTGTCCGAGGCGAAGATCAGATGGACGGCCAGCGCCGCAATGTCCATCATCAGAAGTCCCGTCAGATAGTAAAGGTTGAAGCGCAGCGTGCCCCAGTTGGCTTCCAGCGTTTTGCCGATCCAGTAGTAAAAATAGATGGCCAGCAGCATGAAGAAGAAGCCGAACACACCGCTGCTGTACTCATAAGCGAAGGTGAAAACATAGGTAAACAGCCGCCAGATCTGCCCGTGCAGGATCTTTGCCGCGTCGAAGCAGAACCAGTTGTACATCTGCAAGCCATTGTCGTAGCGGGAGAAGAAATAGACGATCAGGTTGCCGATGCCGATGTAGAGCATCAGGTTCGGGATGCCTTTATTGCGGTTTTTGAAAACAAAGCGGTTGAAATTTCTGCGCAGCTTGCTCATAAAATGCCTCCTTTGAAGGACTGAATTCTATTTTAGCGGAAAAAGTTGGGCTTGTCTATGTACAAACTTTGAATTTTGTAAATCCGTTGAAAAAAGCGGAGGGATATGCTATGATATTTTCAGAAATTTACGGAGGATTCAGCCATGAGCCATGTAAAAGATATGTCCCTTGCCGAATACGGCCGGATGAAGATCGAATGGGTGCAGGACTTCATGCCCGCACTCGTCGCCATCCGGGAGCGGTTTGAAGCCGAAAAGCCCTTTGCCGGGAAAAAGATCACGATGTCCATCCACATGGAGGCAAAAACCGCGTTTCTGGCGCTCTGCCTTGCGGCGGGCGGCGCGGAGGTCCATGCAACGGGCTGCAACCCCCTGTCAACGCAGGACGATGTGGCGGCGGGGCTGGCGTCCATGGGCGTGGAGACCTACGCCATCCACGGCGTGACCAGCGAGGAATATCAGCAGCTTCTCGTTGAGGCGCTGTCCTGCCATCCTGATCTGATTATTGACGACGGCGGCGACCTTTTAGACCTCCTAAGCGGAAATTATGCGGAGCTTGGCGATCATATTCTCGGCGGCGCGGAGGAAACGACCACGGGCATCCATCGCCTGCACGCCCGTGCGAAGGCCGGCCTGCTGCCCTTCCCGATGATGAACGTCAACGACGCGAAGTGCAAGCATTACTATGA
>CAKUMR010000120.1 GCA_934667865.1 uncultured Oscillospiraceae bacterium
TTGTAGGCGTCGGAACCCATGTTGACCTTCTGCGTGCCGATGCGGCAGCAGCGGAGGATGTTGTCGTCGCCCGACCACGAGCCGCCGTGGAACACCAGCGGGATGGAGACCTTGCTCTTGATCTTCTCCAGACGCTCAAAGTCGATGTCGGGCGCCTTGGTGGTGTACTCGCCGTGCGCCATGCCGATGGAGACCGCCAGCGTGTCGCAGCCGGACAGCTCCACGAACTTCGCCGCCATATCGGGGTCGGTCAGGAACGCCTCGCGCTTTTCGGCGTAGTCGCAGCCGTCCGCAATCTGGCCGAACTCCGCCTCGACCGTGATGCCGAGCGGCTCGCAGATGCGCTTGAAGTACGCGACCTCCTTCGCGTTCTCCTCAAAGGACAGGCTGGCACGGTCGACCATGATACCGGTGAAGCCGCCGTAAATCGCCTGCACGCAGCACTCGTAGGTATCGCCGTGGTCGAGGTTCAGCGCGACGGGGATGCGCACCTCGTTGGCCAGCTGGCCGACGATGCGGCCGAAGGAGACCAGATCCTTATGGTTATTGGGCAGGACGTCGATGATGACCGGCGCGTCCAGCTCCACAGCCGCCTCCAGGCAGGCGCGGACGGAGTCCTCGTTAAAGACGTTGGGCGCGAGCACACCGTAGCCGCCCTTCTGAGCCTTCTTCATAATTTCGAGCATGGATACTAACATTGCAAATTCCTCCTGTTATTTTTCAGCACATTTGTTTTTGTACCTGGTTGACAAAAAAGATCATATCTGTAAGGGTCTCGTCCCGTTTGCGGTCGAACAGCACATCGTGGCGGCTGCCGCTGTAAAACTTGTAGAACGTATTGACCCTGTTTTTCATCTTCATCATGTTGAGCACCGGCGCTAGATCCGCCGTGCGCCCGTTGGCGGCGTCGTCGCCGCCGGAAATAAAGTAGACCGGCATGTATTTCGGCAGCAGCTCCACCCACGCGCGCAGCCGGTAGGCGCTCTCCGCCTGCAAAATCGTGCGCCAGCTCGCGAGATCGTACTGCACGGCGTTTTCCTCGTCCTGCTGATAGCGCCGCAGCGCGTGCGTGCTCGCAAGACGCCAGCGGTTTTTGGCCGTGCCCTCGAACAGCGCGTCGTAGGATGCGCCCATGCAGGCGTCCATCCGGTCGGAGACCGCCGATTCCGGGAGCCTGCGCAGCTCCTGCGCGCAGAGCTTCAGCTGCCTGCGCACGCCGCCGGCATAGCCGCGGTCGGCGCAGAGGATCAGGGCGTTGCAGTCCGGATAACGGATGGCGTACAGCTTGGCCAGCGCCGAGCCGAAGCCCATCCCGACGATGCAGCGCAGCGTCGGCCGCGCCACCTCATGCGGCGAGCCGCCGTGCGGCCCGGCATAGACGATCTGGCGGCGGATCTCCGGCTCAAAGTCCTTGAGGACGAGCAGGAACATCGTGTGGATGTCCTCCAGCAGAGCCGACGCCGAGCGCAGCGCGGCAGGCTTCCGATCACCGGGCTGCGCGGACGCGCCATGTCCCGGCAGGCTGAAGCCGAAGGCCACATACCCCGCCTCGCAGAACTGCCGCAGGATGGCGTCGTAGCGCCCGATGTGCTCGCACGTGTCATGCACGAACTGAACGTAGCCCTTCGGCGCGTCCGGCGCGTAGGCGATACCGTACAGCGCGGCGCTGCCGTCCGTGGCGGGAAAGCGGTACTCTTTTCTGGTCATGCCGTCCGCTCCTTATCTGCGCGGCTGCAGCCGCTTGCCGCTCCACTGCTTCTCCTCCCCGCCCTGGGCGCGGAAACGGCGGATGGCGTTGATGATGAGCATGACGATATACACGCCGAGGAAGGCGATCACAACGATATTTTCCGTTTTGCTGCCGCCCGCCGCGCCGCCGAGCCCCAGCGTCTGTGAGATGCTGCTGCGGCCGCCGTCGGTCAGCACAAGGTAGATCAGCACGGCGGAGACGATCAGCTTGATCGCGAAGGAGACCTTCAGACGCGTCGTCTGCTGCTGTTTCTGCTGTTCAGCTTTTTGCTTTTTCATGGTCGTCGCTCCTGTCGTATATGGAGTTTGCGGGGGTACCTGCAGGCCCGCCGGAGCGGACCCGCAGGCGGTTCAGATCACTGCGGCATCGCGCGGATCAGCAGAGGATCCCCAGCGCGCCGAACACGGCGGACACCGCGAGCAGCAGCAGCGTTGCCTTGAGGTTGTTTGCGCCCTTGCGCTTTTTCAGATACAGGTAGACCAGCATCACGGCCGCCAGCGGCAGCAGGCCCGGCAGGATCGCGTCGAAGAATTCCGTCTGGAGGCTGAATACCTCGGTGGACTTCGGGATCACGATGCCGCAGGTCACCGCAACATTTTCCGCCGCCATCGCACCCATCACGAACAGGCCGATGACGCTGAAGAAGGTAACGATGGTCTGGATGGCGTTGTTCTGCATGATGGCCGCGGCCGACTTGGTGCCGAGCTTATAGCCGGTGTTGTACATGAAGAAGCCCTCGGCCACCAGGATGACGTACAGCAGCACGTCGTAGACGATCGGCGCCCAGATCGCGCCCTGCTGGGCAAAGCCCATGAAGAACGCCGTGAGCAGCGGCTTGATGGTCGCGTAGTTGAGCGTGTCGCCGATGCCGGCAAACGGGCCCATCATACCGGTCTTGATGGAGTTGATGAGCTCGCCGCTCGTCGCCTCGTCGGGCGCAACGCCCTGACGCAGCTCGGAAGCGCGCTGCTCCTCAAGCGAGAGGACGATACCGGGGATGATGCCGCCGATCATGTTCTCGGTGATGAAGAACTCCATGTGGCGCTTCAGGCCCTCGATCTGCTCGTCCTTGTTGTCGGGATACAGCTCCTGCAGCGCGGGGACCATGGTGTAGGCCATACCGGCTGCCTGCAGACGTTCGACGTTGTCCACGTGGCAGATGGCGGCGCGCCAGCGCATCCAGGTGCGCATGAACGTCTTTTTGCTGATCAGGCGGTTATCCCAGAAGGCCTTCTGCTCCGCCTTGGTCTGCTTGCTGCCCTTGAAGAAGTCGAAGATGCCGCCGGTCTCGCCCTTGCGGGTGGACTCGATGTACAGCCAGCTCAGGAAGATGCCGAGCAGCGCGCTGGGCAGGCTGCCGAGACCCGTATACTGCGAGAAGAAGAAGCCCGCGATGAAGAACGGGATGAGCTTGCCCTTGCCGATGACCATAATGACCATCGCAAAGCCGAGTGCCGGCATCATGCCGCCCGCAACGGTAAAGATGTTCTGCAGCACCTCGGGCATGCCGTTCATCAGGAAGCCAAGGCCCTGCACGCCGAACTTGACGACCAGCGTCATCGGCAGCCAGAAGCACAGCGCGCGGATCAGGTCGCCGTAAACGAAGATCGTTCTGCCGAGCGCCTTGGTGTCGCCCTTTTCGGCGCAGCGGTCGCACTTGTGGACCGTCCAGACCTGCAGGACGCGGTTGAGCGTGTTGAGCTGGGCCATGATCAGCGACGCCGCGGCCGCAACGACCAGCGCCTCCTCCAGAGAGATCCCCTGCGTGATCACCATGGCGGTGGAGATAATGCCGGCCGCCGCCTTGTCAACAGGCTTCGCGCCGCCGACAGCCGTCAGCGCGAGGTACATCGGCTGGATCGTGCCGCCGACGATAACGCCGGTACGCACATCGCCGAGGATCAGACCGGTCAGCATGGAAACGAACATCAGATCGGTAAAGCAGTAAGTCCACGGAACGAAGATCTCACCGCATTCGATCCAGTACAGAGCACCGATCAGAATGGCTTGCAGTAATGTCATTTCTTCTTTTCCTTTCTGTCATTCTTTTTCCTCATCTGTGGAAGCGGAGCGCTCAGGTGTGCAGGTAGATGCCTTGAATGCCGTCTCTCCCCTCCTTCTGTGCGTTTTCCCAAAGCTCTTCCAGAGACGAAGTATCCTTGTTCATAATGAGCTCGATCAGAAGCGGCAGATTCACGCCGGTGATGAGCCGGTAGTCCGCGCTGCGGAACACGGAGATGCAGGTGTTGCACGGGCTGGCGCCGAACAGGTCGGCGCAGATGAGAAACTGGTCATCCGGGTGGGTCTCCAGAATGGCGCGGGCGCGGGCCTCAAACGCCTCCGGCTCGTCCTCCGGCATCATGCCGATCGCCGAGATCTGCGAGGCCGTCTGCGGGCCCACGATCATCCCGACCGTTTCCACAAAGCTCTCCGCCAGTCGCCCGTGTGTGCATACGATAAGCTGGATCATGTCAACTGCTCCTTTTTCGCGCCCCCGCCGCAATGTTTGCGCAGGGGTCAACTTGTTGTGTCTATCTTGCTACGCAGGCGAAAAAATGTACAGTCATTCTTTTAGGCCCGCGATGAAGGAAGCAATGGGACGGATTGTCGGCATTTGCCAAGGCAAATCGCGCGATTTTGTGCACTTTCGACAATTTTCCCTCCAGTTTCCGCCTTTTCTCCCCGAAAACGCAAAAACAGCCCGGGCGGAACGTGATGGATCCACGTCCCGTCCGGGCTGTTGGAAGCTGTGTTTTGCACTCTGTGGGTGAAGGACCTGCGGAAAGCTGCCGTGCCAAACATAACGCCGGGACGCGTTCACGTCCCGGCGCTGCCTGCGCAAAGAAAAGGACGCCGCACGAGCGTGCGGCGTCCTTTTGATCCAAAGCTATATGGGAGAGATCAATAGAACTTTTTACGGTTCTTGCGAGCTGCTTCAGACTTCTGCTTACGCTTCAGGCTGGGGCTTA
>CAKUMR010000121.1 GCA_934667865.1 uncultured Oscillospiraceae bacterium
GCCATACTCTGCCTCTGCGTCATACGCATAGGTCATGCGTCGGTCGGAACCCATGCCGTACTGCGCAATGGTCGTGCCGCCACGCTTGTCGGAGGTCAGCATGCCGTCCGTATAGCCGAGCGTGTATATAGCGCAGCTCACCGGGGTCATCGTCAGGACCGCGGATGTCATAGCAATACCCGCCCTCCGGTACCGTAGAACGGTCAATGCAACCGTTGGTGAACAGCGCATACTTACCGAATAGCTCAAAGTGCTGGAATTCTTCTGTCCTTGCGTTAACAGTCATAAGTTCATTTCTCCTATCTGCGGTGTGTACGCTTCATCCTGCCAGTTATTTCTACATTCCTCGAAGCGGTTGACCAACTCCGTGGCGGCAAGGGCTATCATTGGTGATTCTCTCGTTTCCGAGAAGCTGTCCGCAGCCAACTCGAACCGGCAGTGGTCAGCTTGCGGATCATAGGTATCGAAGCGGTATTCCGAAAGCCCGACCTGCCTTGGGATAAAATACTCGCTCATATCGCAGCAGTCCAAAATGGCTCAAATCTGTTTCGCGCTCAGCGTACCGGCAATGATACATTCGTTGTACTGCTTGTAGTTACCGGCATCTCGATACAGATATGAGATTTTTGTATTCACAAATATTCCTTCCTCCTTTTTTGGTAACGGCAAACATACTACAAGCCTGCCGCAAAGTCTACTGAAACATTTGCTGTTCCTGTGCCTGCTCCGTGCAGGGCGGATCCAACCGCCACAGCGAGCGTCTTCGTAGAAATAGAAAAAGCCGCGACTTTCAAAAAGTCGCGGCTATGTAACACACGGGTATTCAATTTTTTCTTTGCCCAAAAAATGTTGTAGCTGCTATCAATTTCTCCCAATTTTCCCTCATGCGCCGGTTCGAATTGATTCACACCGTACTTTTCGGCCTTTGGCATCTACAGTTGGATGTTGAAAAAAGAGTATGGAAAAACGCGAAAAAGCCTTGCATCTGCAAGGCTTTTTCGCGTGCATCTTTTTTGTACACATGATATGGTGCGCCTGAAGGGACTCGAACCCACACGCCGGAGGCACGAGAACCTAAATCTCGCATGTCTACCAATTCCATCACAGGCGCAAATCATAAATATATTAGCATCCGCCCGGAGTGCTGTCAAGCCCGGAAAGGCGGCAGATTGACAAAAGCGGCGGGGAATACTATAATGTAGCTACAAAAAGGGAGGTGAGGCTGTGCAGCAGCTGTTTTCCGCAATTTTTGATTATTTCCAGTCCGACGGCGCAAAGCTGGCCGAAATCTTCTGCACCATCTGGCGCTGCATCGCGCCGCTGCTGGGTGTCCTGATCCTCTGGCGCTGTGCCAGACCTCTGCTGAAATTCCGCCGTGAGCCGGAAACGTGGGCGTGGCTCGTCATGCCGGACGGCAATCAGCTTCCGGTCACCCACTGGGAGAACATCATCGGCCGCGGCCGCGGCTGCGACATCGTGGTGGACTTCCCCACCGTTTCCCGCAGTCACGCCGTTCTGACGCGCTTTGACGACGGCAGCTGGTCCGTCACGGACATCGGCTCCCGCGGCGCGGTGCGGGTCAACGGCGAACAGACGACGCTCAGCGCCGTCGAGTACGGCGACCGCATCGACCTCGGCGGCGTGGAGATGATTCTCGCGCCGGTCACGCAGGAGGAAGTGGAAGATCAGCTTGCCACACGCACCAAGCCCCAGAACATGGGCTCCCCCGCGCTGACGCTGTTTCTTCTGACGCTCTTCCAGCTCTTTACCGCATTTCAATTTGTCACCCATTTGCAGGCGGAAGCCATGTCCTCCGCCGTTCTGGGCTTCGCGGCGCTGATCGCCGTGGAGTGGCTGCTGTTCTTCGCGCTGAAGCTGGCGCGCCGCAGCGGCTATGAGGTGGAAACGCTCGCCTTTTTCCTTTCGACCATCGGCTTTGCCGTCATCGCCTCGGACGATGCGACGAAGATCGGCAAGCAACTGATCTGTCTGGTCGGCGGCGTGCTCATTTATCTGATCATCGGCTGGTCCCTGCGCGACCTAACGCGCGCCAAGCGCTTCCGCTATGTCGCCGCCGTCGGCGGGCTGCTTCTGCTGGCGGTCAACCTCGTGTTCGGCACGGAGATCTACGGCGCGAAAAACTGGATCATGATCGGCCCCTTCTCCTTCCAGCCCTCGGAGCTGGTCAAGCTGTGCTTCATCTACGTCGGCGCTTCGACGATGGACCGCATCGTCACCAAGCGCAACCTGATTCTTTTCATTGTCTACTCTGCGGCGATCTGCGGCTGTCTGGCGCTGATGAACGACTTTGGCACGGCGCTGATCTTCTTCGTTGCCTTCCTTGTCATCGCTTTCCTGCGCTCCGGCAGCTTCGCAACCATTGCGCTGGCCTGCGCCGCGACCGGCTTTGCCGGTGTTCTGGCCGTTCGCTTCCGGCCGCACATTCTTCAGCGCTTTGCCACATGGGGACACGCATGGGATTATGCGCTGTCCTCCGGCTATCAGCAGACGCGCGCAATGATGTGCATCGCCTCCGGCGGTCTGCTCGGCCTCGGCGCGGGCAACGGCTGGCTGAAATATGTCGCCGCCTCCGACACCGACCTGGTCTTCGGCTTTGTCTGCGAGGAATGGGGGCTGATTCTCGGCATCGTCATGGTCGCCGCCATCCTCATTCTGGGCGTGTTCGTCGTCCGCTCGGCCAAGGTCGGGCGCAGCAGCTTCTATACGATCGGCGCCTGCGCAGCCGTTTCCATCCTGATGATTCAGACCATTCTGAACGTGTTCGGCACGATGGATCTGCTGCCGCTGACCGGCGTGACCTTCCCCTTCGTTTCCAACGGCGGCTCGAGTATGCTCTCCTCGTGGGGGCTGATCGCCTTTATCAAGGCGGCGGACACCCGGCAGAACGCCAGCTTCGCCGTCCGGATGGTCAAGGCAGAGGAGGTGCAGCCGTATGAATAAGATCGCAAAACGCACCTGGGCCGCGCTGGCGCTGGCCGGTGTGCTGCTGTTCGGCCTGCTGACCATCCTCGTGCGCTATATGATCGATTCGCCGGACTGGGTGACCTTCCAGAACAGCCCCCATGTCTACACCGACGGCGTGATGAACAGCGGCCGCATCGTCGACCGCTCCGGCACGCTGCTGCTCGACGCAACAAACGGTAAAACCTATGCCGAAAGCGGCACATTGCGCCGCGCGATGCTCCATCTGTTGGGCGACCGCGAGGGCAACATTCCCGCCTTCCTGCTGGCGCAGTACGGCGACGAGCTGATCGGCTTTGACCGCTTCAACGGCACCTACTCCACCGGCAAGCGAGAAGGCCGGATGGAGCTCACCCTCAGCGCCGAGGCGCAGAAGGCCGCACTCAATGCGCTGGACGGCCGCAAGGGCACGGTCGGCGTGTACAATTACAAGACCGGCGAAATTCTCTGCATGGTGTCCTCCCCCACCTTTGACCCGGACGACGTGCCGGACGTGGCAGGCAACCCGGACACCTATGACGGCGTTTATGTAAACCGCTTCCTCTACGGCAGCTACACCCCCGGCTCCACCTTCAAGCTGGTAACGGCAGCCGCAGCGTTGGAACAAATTTCGGATATCGAGCAGCGCAGCTTTTTCTGCGAGGGCAGCGCGCAGGTCGGCGCGGAAACCGTCGTCTGCAACGGCGTCCACGGCGAGCAGGATTTTCAAAGCGCGCTGGCAAATTCCTGCAACGTCGCCTTTGCGCAGATCGCCGCCGAGCTCGGCCCGGACACGCTGACCGAGTACGTCCGGAAAACCGGGATTCTCTCCCGCCTTTCCTTCGACGGAACGACGACCGCCGCCGGCAGCTTTGACCTGACCGGCGCGACGACCTACGAGGCCGCATGGGCTGGCGTCGGGCAGTACACCGACCAGATCAACCCCTGCCAGTATATGACCTACATGGGTGCGATCGCAAACGGCGGACAGGCGGCAGCGCCCTATCTGGTGCAGAATGTATATTTCGGCGATTCCCGCAAATACAGCGCCTCCCCTTCCAGGTGTGACCGCGCACTCGACGAGGACACCGCCGACCGCCTCGCGGAAATGATGCACTACACGGTGCAGAACGTCTACGGCGACTGGTATTTCAGCGGTCTGTATGCAGGCGCAAAGTCCGGCACAGCCGAGGTCGGCAACGGCGAGCCGGCAAACGCGCTCTTTTCCGGCTTCGTCCAAGATGAGGACTATCCGCTGGCCTTTGTCGTCGTTGTGGAAAAGGGCGGCGGCGGCGCCTCCGCCTGCGCGCCCATCATCAGCCAGGTGCTCGACGCCTGTATTACCTCCATGAATATGGAATAAAAAACAGGAGCCTTTAGACACAGACGCATAACGAAGTAATTATATAGGATACGGTGCAGTCTCTGAAAAGGGGCTGCACCGCGTTCTGCTTTATGCAGAACATTTGAACTGCTGCGGGTTTTGGCGGATTTCCTCCATTGCCGCCTGCATCTCTTTTTCTGTAGGAATAGAGAATAGTCCAACGGCGGTGAAGTAAATATCGACCTTGACCTTCTTGGTCGCCTTATCCTTGTTATGGACTTCAATACGGCGAATCAGCGCATTGACGATCTCCGGCGTAAGCTGCCGTATGTCCGTATAGTCCCGCAGTGCTTTCATCAGCAACCTCAAA
>CAKUMR010000122.1 GCA_934667865.1 uncultured Oscillospiraceae bacterium
GACGCCCCGGCCGGTCAGTGCCTCCTCCCCGTCAAGACCCAGACGGCGCGGCGAAGCGCCCGTCGCCAGGATCGCCGTGCGCGCGCTGACGGTCCCGGCGCTCTTGACCTCGCCTGTCAGCGAAACCTCCGCTGCGTACTGCCGCAGGAATTCCGCACCTGCCTCCTCCGCCTGCCGGCGCATCAGCGCGGCAAGCGCCTGCCCGTCCATTCCGGGCGCGCCTGGATAGTTTTCCACGCGCGGCGTAAGCGCGACCTGCCCGCCCGCAAGGCCCTCCAGAACGGCGCAGGAAAGCCCCGCCCGCGCGGCGTAGAGAGCCGCCGTGCAGCCGGCCGGCCCACCGCCGAGGATCATCACGTCATACATAAAAAGACCACCTCTTCCGGTAGCGTTCCCGGAAGAGGCGGTTTTATGAATTCAGTACTCCGTTCGCTGGGAAACCTTGCACAGAACGACAAATCTGGCGTTGTCGAATTCATACGCGCAGGTGGAAAGCGTGACGATGCGGTCAGCCGCGGTGAGCTGCACGTCGGCGTTAAAGGCAGACTGGGAGATCGCGTTGTTCAGGAAGTCGAGATAGGCTGTTTCGCTGGGGAAAGAGATCGTATAGGCATCGGAATCGTGCGTGGTCGTGTAAGCGGCGAAAACCTCCAGCTCATACACGCCGTACTCCGTTTCAAAATACATCACCGGGTGCTCGGCATAGTAATCTGCGCTCTTGTACTTCTGGAGCGTACCAAACATGATGCCGGAGAACATATTATGTCCATAGATCAGCGTGTTGTCGTTGGCAAAGCCCTTGTCGCAGCGATAGTCCGCGAAGAGGCAGCCGTTGTAGTTATAAGAGCCGTCCATCAGCCGGTGGAGATAATAATCGTTGTCCGAGGCCTGCATGACGGGATAGTTGATGGGCGTGTCCGGGCTGTAGAGCCAGCCGACAAAATCGGGATATTCCGCGGCGATCTTCTTCGCATCCACCTGCGGCTTGTAGCCGGTGTCGTCCGTGGACTCCGTTGGTTCCTCCTTGCTGCCGCCAGAGGACTGCGGCTTGCTCGGCGTCGTCGGGGCAAAGCTGCTCATAATGTCATCATACATATGATCCGCCTTGCTCTTTTCTGCGTAATATGACCAGATACGGTAGCCGCTATAGAGAAAAACACAAAGGAAAATCGCAAGCAAAACCCAGATCAGAATCCGGAACGCTTTGGATGAGAAAAAGGATTTCTTCATTACAGTACCTCCAAGGAATCACAGACGGGGCGCCCTGCGGCGCGGTAGTATACTGCCATCATAGCAGATTCGGAAAAAACTTTCAAGTGTTTTGTCGCCGCGGCGGAACGGGGCATTGCGTTTTTCCGCTCGGCCTGATATAATAGGGAAAAAGACTCGGAAAGAGGCGATCCAATTGAGTCGTTCCCTGAAAAAAGGCGGCAAGGAATTGCTGTCGGTCGTGCTGCTTTTTGCACTGTTCTTTCTGCGGTTCACCTACTACGGCTTGAAATACTATCCGCAGCTGGACGATTACCTGCACTACAGCGTCTACACCACGGAGAAGATCACGGCAGGCTTTCTGACCACGCGGCCTCTGGCAAGTATTCTGGACGTGTACCTCTGGGGAAATTTCTGGGGCAATATGATCGTTGCGATCCTGATTCTCTCCATTCTCTACACGCTCACGATCTATCTGCTGATGCGCGTGTTCCGCCAGTATTTCTCCTGCGGCTGGATGTTCCTTCTCATCGCGGCGCTGCTGCCCATGGGCTTTGAGGGCCTTTACTGGATCTCGGCCTCCTCGCGCATCATCGTCGGGCTGTTCTTTGCGAGCGTCGCGGCCTTCCTGCTGCAATGCTTCTACGAGAGCAAAAAGTGGTACTTCGCCGTTCCCTTCGTGTTGGTGCAGCTGGTTTCCTACTTCTTCTATGAACAGATCCTGCTGCTCTCCATCGCGCTTTCGCTGGTGCAGTCCGTGCTCAATTTCAGGAAGCTGCGCTGGAACACGCTGGTCGGTCTTGCCTCGCTTGTGAATATGGCGATCTACTTCATCGTGATCTCCTTCCTTGGCAGCACGGAGCGCGCACAGCCTGCCGACCCGTTCACCGCTGCTTATTGGACGGAAAAGCTGCCCTCCCTGTTCCGGCAGTTCTACGAGTGCTTTGTCGGCGCGAACCTCTTCACCCTTGGCAAGGGCTTCCTGCGTGGGATGCAGATCACCTTCCGCGACGGCGCGTGGCTGTATCTGATCGGGATATTCGCGCTCTGCGTCCTGCTTTTCTTCCTGCAATACCGCAGCGGCGAGGGGAAATTCACCCGCCGCAATCCGGAAACCAGCCGCCAGAAGTACAAGCCGCTGGTCGGTCTGGTTCTGCTGCTTGCACCGCTTGCCGTGTTCTTCGCGGTATCGTACAACTGGTTCTCCCTGCGCAATGCGGCTCCCTCCTTCATCGGCCTCGCGCTTCTCGGCGAGTGGGCGCTGGAAGCCTTCTTCAAGGATTTCCGCCACAAAAAAGGCATCACGGCTGCCGTCGTCGCGCTGTTTGCCTTCGTCTGCTGCTTCGCATCTGTTTCCGAGCTGCATGACTACCACATCACGAACCGCAATGACAAAAAGATCGTTCAGGACCTGAGCGCGGCGCTGCAAGCCGAGCCGGAGGGTGAAAACGTCGGCATTCTGCATCTGGAAGCAAGCTATCTGGAGAGCTGGAACTATGAATTCCACGAGCACCTCACCGGCTGCGGCAGCAGCGCATGGGCGCTCAGCAATGCGATCGAATCCGTCACCGGCAGCAAGCTCCCCTGCACGGTCACGCCGCTGGCGGTGCATCCCCCCTACTACACGCCGGAAAACCGCGATGCAAAGGACTTGGAGAGCTTCGATAAGCTGTATCTTTACGAGATTAAGACCGGCGCATTGACGCCCGTCACGTATAAGGTCAACGAGAACGGCGAATATGAGGTCTATTTTGAGGACGGCCGCCTCGTGTTCACAATCTGGAACGGCCCGGACGGCTGCGGCTACGTCAGATGGTAAAAAATCAACTGCCCTGTGAAAACAGGGCAGTTTTTTTACGCCTTTATAACGTTACAACCGGAAAGGGCTTTGCAATGGCCATGGCAAAGGCAAGCGCAATACAGAGCAACGCAAGCACAAAAAGCAGCACAGACAGCCACCAGACGCAGCCCTCAAAGCGCTGGACAAAGGCGCACTTCGGCTTCTGCGGGTCATAATAGATCTCCACAAAGCTCCCGACCGGATAGAGCTGCATCAGGGGCGACTCCACACTGCGCACCGGGCCGTGCGTGATCTTGACGCGCAGCTTCTGCGGCAGTGCCTCCCTGGATTTCAGATTGGTCTGCACGGTCGTTTCCGTCTGCTCCGGCGTGGCGATCTCCCGGACCGACGCGCCGCGGAAGCGTGGGCCGGCAATGCGATAGGCCGTTCCATCCACATAGTATTCTACCAGGGGAACATGAATCCCGCCGTAGTTGAGGGCGGCGGCACGGAGCACGGTTCCCTGCGTGTGTGCCGTGCAGCGCTTCCACTTTTTCCGCTTTCCCGGTCCGGTCAGCCATCCTGCCAGGCCAAGCGCCGCTGCAAAGCAGAGGCAGAACAAGCACCAAAAAACATTCCAGAACATAATCTCTCCTTACCGCCTCCTGCGGCGGGCGCGCAGCGCCAGAATGACAAAAACGAGCAGAAGCATCGCGGCGGCAATAAAAACCGCGACATAGGCCGGGCGTACCTGCATAGCATCTGCCGTGACGCGGGCGACCTTCGCAATCTCCTGATTCTCGATGCGGTGGCCGCGGACAAGCAGGCGGTGCGAATTGACGCCGTAAGGCGTGCAGGTAACAAGCGTGCAGAGATCTTCACCGGTCTGGATCGCCAGCGCGCTCACCTGATGCGGCTCAACGATCAAAATCTGATCGACCTCATAGGTCAGCGTCTGGTCGAGCGTCCGCAGAATAAAAACATCCCCGACGGCCAGCCGGTCCAGATCGGTGAACAGCTTTGCGCTTGGCAGGCCGCGATGGCCGGAAAGGACACAGTGCGTGCTTTCTCCGCCGACCGGAAGTGAGCTCCCTTCAATATGACCGACAGAGTGCTGGAGCACGGCACTGTCCGTGCCGTGGCAGATGGGCAGCGAGCAGTCGATGCTCGGAATCTCAATATAGCCCATGACACCGTCGCCGGAGACATTGAGCTGCGCGTTGTAATCCTCCAGCATCTCCTCCGGCAGATTCAGTCCTGCGCCGCTGTGATAGAGGCGGTCGTTGAATTCCTTCGCGGCTTGCAGGAGCTTTTCATTCTGCTCCGTATTCAGATTGGCAACGGCGTCCGCATATTCCGTGATGGCGCGCGACTGATGCAGAGAATTCCAGTAATCGCTGATGCTGGGGTACAGCAGCAGGGACACGCCCGCCAGCAGCACCAGAATCAGCAGAATCGTGGAAACACGTTTTTTCATGGGTACTCCTTATGAAAGCGTGCCGGAGAAGGCAGAGCCTCCTCCGGCAGTGCGGTGATTTGCTGGATCAGTTTTCGGCCTTCTTGAACTTCTTGACAAGCAGGACGACAACCGCGCCGAGCAGCAGCACAGTGCCCGCAATGTAGAAAATCCGGGTGCCGAT
>CAKUMR010000123.1 GCA_934667865.1 uncultured Oscillospiraceae bacterium
GCACGGAGAAGCTGCCGGTCGTGGGTTCAGGTGTGGCAGAGGAAAGAACGCATGCCGGCCACAGGGGAAAAAGCTGCTACTATGTTCTGACGCAGGCGGTGACGGTGGCCATCCGCTGTATGCCGGCGGAACCGCAGATGAAGGTGATCTGCACGGAAACAGGGCGTCTGTGCGGAAAAAACACGGCAGCGGTCTGGAAAGCACTGTCCAGAGCGATAGACGACATCTGGCAGTACGGCGACCGCGATGCGCTTGCACGGTCGCTGGGCTACCTGCCGCGGGAAAAGCCGTCGCCGCGGGACATCGTGCTGTCGCTGGCCTGCCAGCTCTGGTGCAGCAGCGAAGGCTGAAAACGGCCGCCCATGGATGCCTGATCGCGTCCGCGGGCGGCTGTTTTTTTCTTTGTTTACGCCTCGTCCAGCGCGTCGCCGGCGGACTGGAGCTCCTCCGCGGAGGCGTCAAAAACGCCCTTGGCATCCGCGAGAAGCTGCTGGA
Organism: uncultured Oscillospiraceae bacterium; assembly: GCA_934667865.1. The sequence goes on from CAKUMR010000123.1 coordinate 496, forward strand.
GCCGCGCGTAATCCGCACGCAGCGTTTCAACGGCGGAGGAGAATTCCTCGCTGCCGGCGTTCAGACGCTCATTCGCCTTGGCAAAGACGTTTTTCAGCAGACGGGTCGTGGCCTCGGCGCGTTCACGCGCCTTGCGCTCCACGCCCTCGGCGCGGCGGTAGGCGGCCAGCTCCTTCTCGGTGATCTCGGCGGCGGGAGCGGCTGCCGGGGCTTCCGGCGCGGGCTGCGCGGCGGGCTCCGGGGCGGCCTGCGACAGCTCCTCGACCTGCGCGGTCAGGACTTCGTTCTGCGCTCTCAGCTGAGCCGCTTCCTCGCGCAGCGCGTCCAGCTCCTGACGCATCCGGTCGTTTTCCTCCTCCCGGAGGCGAAGCTCCTTTTCGTGCGCGGTGGTCATTTTCTGAATAAACTGCACAACGTCGGTGCGGTTGAAGCCGTGCAGAGAGGTGCGGAACGTTTCGGTTGCCATGCGGAATCCCTCACAATTCGTTAAAATACCGCCCAATGCGGGCGAAATACTTCATTTTCTCAATTATAGCACGGCCGACGTGGAAAAACAACACCTTATTTCCTCCCGGCGCGGCCGGAAAGCCGGGATATTTTCCGGGTGCGGAATGAACTTGTACCCGGCGGAATAAAATTTCCTGCAAGGGGGAATGAAACGTGCTGGAAAAAATCGGCGCCGCCGCGTGGGGCTGGCCGACGATGCTGCTCTTTGTCGGCGTCGGGCTTTTGTTTACCGTTCGTCTGCGCGGCTTGCAGATCACGCGCCTCGGCCGGGCGCTGCGCAGTATTTTTCGGGAGGAGGGCGGCAAGAGCGGCATTTCGTCCTATGCCGCGCTGTGTACCTCGCTGGCCGCGACGATCGGGACGGGAAACATCGTGGGCGTTGCGACGGCAATGCGTGCCGGCGGGCCGGGGGCGCTGTTCTGGATGCTCCTTGCGGCGGTGTTCGGCATGGCGACGCAGTATGCCGAGGGCTTTCTCTCGGTGAAATACCGCGTCCGGCAGAACGGACGCTGGCTGGGCGGGCCGTTTCTATATATTGAACGCGGACTTGGTACGCACTGGAAGTGGCTGGCCGTGCTCTTTGCGGCCATCGGCGTGGCAGTGGGCATCCTCGGCGTGGGGACGGTCACGCAGGTCAACAGCATTACCTCCGCGGTCGAGAATTATTTTGATGCGGACAAGGCGCACCTTGCCTTTACCCTCTGGGGGCGGGGCCACACGTGGGCGGCGGTGATCAGCGGCGCGGTCGTGACCGTTGCGGCGGGACTGGTGCTGCTGGGCGGTGTCAAGCGCATTGCAGGTGTGTGCGAGATGCTGGTGCCGCTGATGTCCGTGACCTATGTTCTCTTCTCCTGCATCCTTCTGGTGCGTTATGCCGGGCGTATTCCGCCGGCCCTCCGGCTGATCGTGACAAGCGCGTTTTCGCCTCGCGCGGCATTGGGCGCGGCGGCGGGGATCACGCTGAAAAATGCCCTTCGTATGGGCATCGGCCGCGGCGTTTTTACCAACGAGGCGGGGCTTGGCACCACACCCATCGCCGCGGCAGCGGCACATTCCGGCGATCCCGTCCGGCAGGGCCTCGTCACGATGACCGGCACCTTTATCGACACGATCGTGATCTGCACGATCACGGGTCTCTGCCTCACCGTGACCGGCGCATGGGGAAGGGAGGGGCTGATCGGCGTACAGATCACGGACTACGCCTGGCGCACGGCGCTGCCGTGGCCGCAGAGCCTGTCATCCTTCTGCCTGATGGTCTGCCTGAGCTTTTTTGCGTTTTCTACCATCGTCGGCTGGAGCTTTTACGCGGAGCAATGCCTGAATTATCTCTCCGGCGGGCGGGAGAGGGCTGTGCGCGCATACCGTTTCTTTTACATCCTCGCGGTGGCGATTGGCCCCTATCTGACGGTAAGCGCGGCATGGGAAATGGCGGACATTCTCAACGCGCTGATGGCGCTGCCCAATCTCGCGGCGCTGCTGCTCCTGCAATCGCAGGTCGTCCACGGGACGCGGGAGGCTTTCCAGGAGAATGGTTACAAAGGCTACGAAAAATAAATAATTATTATGTCAATTTGTTGTTGCTTTTCCTCGGATAATTTGTTATCTTGGAAAAAGAAATCTGAGGAGCGAGGTTACAAGCCGTGGAATTTTCCAGCCTGTTTTTTATATATGTATTCCTGCCGCTGACGGCGGCGATCTATTTCCTGATCCCCGGCATCCGGCGGAAAAACGTCGTGCTGATCGCGGCGAGCCTGCTGTTCTACGCGATGGGGCAGCCGGTGTATCTGCTCCTGCTGCTGGGACTTTCTTATGTAAACTACTATTTCGGAACGCAGCTGCCGGGGAAGGATAAAAAGCTCCTGATCATTGCGGTGAGCGTGAACCTTCTGGCGCTGGGACTGTTCAAATATCTGGATTTCCTGCTGGGGATTTTCGGGCTTCACGTGGAGGGCGGCGTACTGCTGACGGCGCTGCGCTCGCTGACGCAGAGCCTGAATTCGCTGCTCGGCACCTCCTTCCGCGCGCCGACGACTGCGCTGCCCCTGGGCATTTCCTTCTATACCTTTCAGGCGCTGTCCTATCTGATCGACATCTACCGCGGGAAGAACCGGGGCGCGGAGCGCTTCTCGGATTTCCTGCTGTACCTCTGTATGTTCCCGAAAATGGCGCAGGGCCCGATCGTGCGCTATGAGCAGATCGCCCCGCAGCTGACGCAGCGCCGCACGAATCCGCGGATGATCTTCGACGGCATCCTGCGTTTTGCCACCGGTCTTGCCAAGAAGGTGCTGCTGGCGGACTATGCGGGCAAGGTCATTTCTGACCTCGCTTCCGACCCGGCGGGGCTGACCTTCCTCGGCGCGTGGCTGTCGGCCTTCCTCTTCCTCTTCCAGATCTATTTTGACTTCTCCGGCTATACGGATATGGCCATCGGCATCGGCAGGATCTTCGGCTTCCGCTATCCGGAGAACTTTGACCTGCCCTATGTGTCCACCTCTATCACGGAGTTCTGGCGGCGCTGGCACATGACGCTGGGCAGCTTCTTCCGCGACTATGTCTATATCCCGCTCGGCGGCAACCGGAAAGGAAAAGCGCGGCAGATCCTGAATCTGCTGGTCGTTTGGGCGTTGACCGGTCTCTGGCACGGCGCAAGCTGGAACTTTGTCCTTTGGGGGCTGTATTTCTTCCTGCTGCTGGCGATCGAAAAGCAGATCATGCCAAAGCTCGAACGGCTGCCCTTTGCGGTGCGGAACCTTATGACCATGTTTTTCGTCCTGATTGGGTGGGTGCTGTTTTCCCACACGAGCATGGCGGAGATCGGGAGGAGCTTCGCCGCGATGTTTGGCGGCGCGCCATTTACAAACCAGAATACGACCACGCGCCTGCTCAACTCGCTGCCGCTGCTGATTTTTTGCGGTATCGGCGCTTCTGTTCTGCCGCGCTGGTTCGGTTTCATTTTCAGCGGCGCGCTCGGCATGGGCAGGGGAAACCGCAAAATGCAGCGCAGTCTGACGCCGGGCAAGGTGGTCTATGTGATCTCGACCTTTGCCTTTGTGCTGCTGCTGCTGTGGCTGTGTACCGTTTCTATGCTCGGCACGACCAGCTCGCCTTCCATCTACGCAAACTTCTGAGGTGACACCAATGAAAAAACTCTACACACTGTGCTCCCTCGCACTGCTGCTTCTGCTGCTGGGCGTCGGAATGTATTCGCTGATGGACAAGGATGCGACCTTTTCTGCCAGCGAAAACCGCAAGCTCAAAACGCGCCCCAAGCTGACGATCTCCTCCTTGCTCGACGGCAGCTACGGCGAGGATTTCAGCGCATTTTATGCCGATACCTTCCCCAGTCGGGAGAGCTTCCTCAGCTCCAACCGCAAGCTCAACGGCTTTTATTACTTCTCCGGCCTGAGCGGAAAGTCCGGCACCCAGCTTGTCATTTCCGGAAAGAACAACGGCGCCGACCACGGCGAGGCATTGGCCTCCGACAGTAGCAGCAGCGAGCCCTCCGAACCGACGGAGCCCTCGGCCTCTCAGCC
>CAKUMR010000124.1 GCA_934667865.1 uncultured Oscillospiraceae bacterium
GTTCTTGATCACCTTGACGCGCGTGCGGTTGCCCACGATCTCTGTACCGTTTTTGATGGTCTCGACCTTGCGGACGTCCAGACGCACGGAGGAATAGAACTTCAGCGCGTTGCCGCCGGTGGTCGTTTCGGGGTTGCCGTACATCACGCCGATCTTCATACGAAGCTGGTTGATGAAAATGACGATGCAGTTCGTCTTGGCGACCGTGCCGGCCAGCTTGCGCAGTGCCTGCGACATCAGGCGCGCCTGCAAACCGACGAATGCGTCGCCCATCTCGCCCTCGATCTCGGCGCGGGGCGTCAGGGCCGCAACGGAGTCCACAACGACCACGTCGATCGCGCCGGAGCGCACGAGCGCGTCGGTGATGTCCAGCGCCTGCTCACCGGTGTCCGGCTGGGAAACCAGCATGGAGTCGATGTCCACGCCGATGGCCGCCGCGTAGACGGGGTCAAGCGCGTGCTCGGCATCGACGAAGGCGACCTCGCCGCCGCGCTTCTGCGCAGAGGCCAGCACGTGCAGCGCCAGCGTCGTCTTGCCGGAGGACTCCGGCCCGTAGATCTCCACGATTCTGCCGCGCGGCAGACCGCCGATGCCCAGCGCGGCATCCAGCGCCAGAGAGCCGGTCGGAATGGCATCCACATTCATCTCAGGCTTGTCGCCCAAACGCATGACCGCACCCTTGCCGTAGTTCTTCTCGATCTGGTGCAGCGCCGTTTCCAGTGCCTTTTTCTTGTCGTCTGCGGGGGCCGGTGCCTCGTAAGCGGGTTTCTTCGATGCCATGATCAGTTTTCCTCCCTTTTCTGGGCAAGCACTGCCCTTGTAATCTCTGCGGTATCTTTTTTCAGCTCCAGAATCTCATAGCCGCCGCGCATCAGAAGCGAACAGACTGCGTTTTCCTGTCCCATACCGAATTCAAAGCACAGGTAGCCGCGCGGAGCCAAGGCGGATGAATAATTCTTGATGATCGAGCGATAGAAATTCAGTCCGTCCGCACCGCCGTCCAGCGCCAGATGCGGCTCAAAATCCCGGACGGATGGGTCGAGCGTTTCCATTTCCTGCGTTCTGATGTAGGGCGGGTTGGAAACGATCAGATCATATGTCCCCAGAAAATCCTGCGCAGGCTTCAGCGCATCCATGGCCACACAGTTGACGCGGCCGGTCAGCTTGAGCTGGGAAATATTCCGCCGCGCCACGCGCAGCGCCGCCGCAGAAACATCGCCCAACGTCACACGCGCGTCCTTCACACGCCGTGCAATCGCCAGACCAATACAGCCGGAGCCGGTACACAAATCCAGGATTCGCGGATTCTGCTCCAGATACATGGCCTTCTTGATGGCTAACTCCGTCACCACGACGGTGTCATCGCGCGGGATGAGCACATCCGGCGTCACCGTCAGCGTCATGCCATAGAAGTCCCACTGACCCAGAATATAGGGCATAGGCTCCCCGCGCAGCCGCCGCTGGACGAAGGATTCCGTCAGCTCGCAGACCTCCTCGGAGGCATAGATCTCCCGGTCCGCGATGACCTGCTCCGCCGTTTTGCCGGACGCGGCGCACACCAGCTCCCGTGCGACATTGGCGGCAAACTGCCCCTCCTGCTTCAGCAGCGCGCGGCGCGCGTCGAGAAACAGGTCGGCGTATTTCTTTACCATCGGTCCTCCCCTTCTTTCTCCGGCAGAACCAGCGTCAGCGCTTCGATGCCAACTTCGATCATGGAGTCATCCGGCTCGTTGGTGGTCAGATATTGCAGCCACATACCGGGCGCGGAGAGCGCATGGGTCAGCCAGTTGTCATGGCGTCCCACCAGACGGTTGAACTCATAGCTGAGGCTCACAACAATGGGCAGCAGCAGAATTTTCAGCACGACGCGCACCAGCGCATTGAGGATTCCGAACTCAAACACCGGGGTAATCGGCCGCAGAATGGGCGTGGCAACAGAGAACACGAGAATGGAAATGATCATCACCACGAACAGAAAGCTCGTGCCGCAGCGCGGATGCAGCCGCGTCTGCCTGCGGACATTCTCCACGGTGAGCGGGAGCTTTGCCTCGTAGCAGCGGATGGTCTTATGCTCCGCGCCGTGGTAGGAAAAGACACGTTTCATATCCTTCATCCGGGACACAAGGAACATATAGGTCAGAAAAATGATGATGCGCAGCAGGCCCTCCAGCAGGTTGCGCACCAGCTCGTTGGCGGTGACCCAGCGGTTGATGAGCGAGCCAAGCAGAGACGGCAGCACAAAGAACAGCGCAACGGAAAAGGCGATGCCCAGAACGACGGAAAGCGTGATCAGCACATTCTGTGCCTTCTCCCCGGAGAGCTTCTTTTCCAGCCACTGGTCAAATTTCGACTGCTTTTCCGGCGTTTCGCCGTCGTCCTCTGCGAACAAGTCCGCCGAATACATCAGCGCCGTCACACCGACCTTCATCGACTTGCAGAAGTTGAACACGCCGCGGATGAGCGGCAGCTTTTTGACGGAGAAGCCCTGCGATTTTTTCAGCGGCGTGACCTTGGATTCAATACCGTCCCTGGTACGCACAACGACCGCAGACTTTTCCGGGCCCATCATCATGATGCCCTCGATTAGGGCCTGCCCGCCGATCATTGTCTTGAATTTCTCTTGTGATTCCTTCTTTGCCATGGTTTTCCTTTCTATTGCGCCTCGACCGGCAGGCAGATGGTCACGACCGTTCCGCCGCCCTCGGCGTTGGCGATTTCAAGCGTTCCGCCGTGCATGGACACGATCTCCTCACAGACTGCAAGGCCGATACCGCTTCCGCGCGCCTTGGAGGAACCCTTGTAAAATTTCTTTTTGACCAGAGGAAGCTCTTCCTCCGGGATGCCGGGGCCGAAGTCCCGGATGCGGATCACGACGTTCTTTTCTTCCAGCCCGATCTCCGCCGTGATGCGGCCGCCGTCGCCGCCGTGCTTGGCGGCATTGTCCAGAATGTTCAGGAAAACCTGCCGGATTCTGGCCGGGTCGCAGGAAATTTCGGGAATATCGCAGTCGTTTTCGAGGTAATCCAGCTCGATCCCCTCCTGACGCAGGCGGGAACCGTACATGAACACCGTGTCCTCAAACTCGGAACGGATGTCGCACTTTGTAACGTTCAGAGTGAACCGGCCGTCCTGAATTCGGGTGAAGTCCAGCAGCTCCTCGACCATGCCGGTCAGACGCTTGGACTCCCGCAGGATGATGTCCAGTCCGCGCTTGGCGTCCTCCGCCTTGACGCTTCCGCCGGCGGAAAGCAGCGTTTCGCTCCAGCCGCTGATGGCAGTCAGGGGCGTGCGCAGCTCATGCGATACGGAGGACATGAACTCCGACTGCATCCGCTCGGACTGGCTGATCTTATTGGACATATCGTTGATCGTATCGGCCAGCTCGCCGATCTCATCGTCAAACTGCCGGTGGATCTGGATGCCGTAGCTGCCGGCGGCAATGCGCTTTGCCACGGAGGTGATCTCCGCCACCGGCACAAGAATAGATTTGATGTAATACTTGCCGCTGACATAGACGATCAGCAGAATCACAGCGCCCACCAGCGCCACAACGACGCTGAAGATCAGGATCTGGCGGTCAACCTTTTTCAGGCTGGTTACATAGCGCAGGACGCCGATGACCTCGCCGTTGGAGTAGATCAGCGGGCTGGAAACCGCCATGATGCGCTCCCCGGTGCTCGGATTCTCACCCGTGAAGGAGCTGATCTGCTTGGTCGCAATGGCGTTGGTGATGTCCGAGGTCACGCTTGTCTTGGCGGAAAAGCGCCCGAAGGAGGATGCCACAATGCGGTTGTTCGTATTGATAAATTGCAGTTCCATGACGTCCTTTGACTCAAAGGTCTGCGCAAAGCGCGCACAGGAGCGGTAGAACTCGTTGTAGCTCTGTCCGATGTAATTTTCAAAAAAGCTCGTACTCGCGCGGGCCTTACTCTCCATTCCTGCTTCTAGGTTGGAGTAATAATAGGCCGCAACGGTGACGGAAATGGCCGTGACGCACACCAGCACCAGCGCCAGCACCAGACTCAGCGTATTGCGCAGCCATCTTTTTTGCAGGCCCTTCGTTTGCAGCATCGTGCGTCACCTCCTTGCTTATCCTCGTTGATAGGCTTACAGCCCCCACTTATAGCCGTAGCCCCAGACCGTCGTGATATAGGAGGGGTTGGCGGTATTGTCCTCGATCTTAATGCGCAGACGGCGGATGTTGACGTCCACGATCTTGAGCTCGCCGTCGTATTCTCTGCCCCAGACGGAGGTCAGAATGTCCTCGCGGGACAGCGCGCGGCCGGGATTCTGCATGAACAGCTGAATGATCGCATATTCGACCTGCGTCAGCTTGATGCGGCGGCCGTCCTTTTCCAGCGTACGGTTGCGGATGTTCAGCGTGAAGGGCTCGTGGACGATGATCTCCGGGTTGTTTTCCGCAGCGCCGCCGATGCGGCGGTAGAGCGCGTCGATGCGCGCGGTCAGCTCTGCCGGTGAGAAGGGCTTGGTCACATAGTCGTCCGCGCCGGTCATCAGGCC
>CAKUMR010000125.1 GCA_934667865.1 uncultured Oscillospiraceae bacterium
CTCATTGAACTCCGTGCCTTCATAATAATACACCGCGAGGCTGCCGTCCTCCTGCGCATACACGCCGTACACGCTGATTCTCTGCGCGTTGGTGTCGCCGTGCCAGTGATAGTAGCAGTCCGTTTCCTCCCAATAGGTCAGATATTCCAATCCCTTGCCCTGTGTTTCCTCCAGCGTGAGGCCGAGATAGGTTTGCAGAACGTCGTTCATGGCGGAAACGGGCAGGCGGTCGATGTCCAGCATCATGGGCTCTTCGCCCCACACGGAGGTCAGATAGGCGCGCTCCGCGTCGCTGAGCGTGTTGTCCACGCCGGGAAGCGCGGTATAAAAGAGATACCGCAGGTCAATCTCCGCCGGCGCTGCAAACTCGCAGCCGGTGGCGGTGAAGCGGCTGTACATTCCCTTAGGCGATTCAAAAAGCTGCTTCACTTCCGCTTCCGTCTGCGCATCCACCCGCGTCCCCGGCAGGTTGAAGTCCGGCTCGGAAATATCCGCAGACTCCGTCGGATCGGTCATCACCGAGGAGGACGGAGGCATTGTCGGATTCGGTTCGTCCTGCGACTCCTTGCCGTCCTTTGCGCCCGTAAAGGTGCAGCCCACGGCCAGCGCCGCGATCAGAAGCACGGCGGCCAGCGTATAAGCGGCCGTTCTGGGCTTCTTTGCCAGAAGGAGGATGCGCTCCTTGATACCGTCGCCGCTCATAGTCGTCGCGGCGGTCAGCAGGCCGCCGTGTCCGCGGCAGGTCATGCGCAGGAGCGTCCGGCCGTAGGCGGCGCGCTCCTCCTCGCCCAGCGTGCGGACGGTCGCCTCGTCGCAGGCCAGCTCCGCATCCCGGCGCGACAGCACCGCTGCCCACCAGACCAGCGGGTTGAACCAGTGCAGCGTCAGGCAGACGCAGCGCAGTGCCGACCACACGGGGTCGCCGTGGCGGAAATGCGTGGTTTCATGCGCAAGCGCATGGCGCAGCGCGGTTGCATCCTGCGCGGTTTCCGGTGTCAGATAGACCGCCGGATGGAACAGGCCGAACAGGCAGGGCGATTCCGGCACGTCGGACACATAGACCGGCAGTCTGGAATCCACATTCAGCCGCCTTCTGCTACGGCGCAGGCGAAGAGCAAATCGCAGATTGGCTGCGGCAAAGGCAGCCCCGACGAGCGCCGCACCGCCGAGCCAGATCATTTCCATGATCTGCACCGGCGTAAGCGAAGGCTTCGCCTCCTGCACCGGCTTTTCTGTCTGCGCAGGCTCCTCGGCCTGCACAGGTTTCACCGTCTGTACCGGCGCTTCCGGCACGGCAGGTTCATTTGCCGAAGCAGCAGGCTCTGCGGGCGCAGCCGGATTCTCGCTCTGCGCAGGCGATGCCATGCGCTGCTCGAAGCGCTGCACGGCCGGAACGCTCTGCACCGTGTTTTCCACGCTGAACGTCGTCGCACCGATGCTGACCGGAAGCAGCAGACGCAGCAGCACCAGCCCCCACAGAGCATATTGCAGCCGCAGGCTGATGCGCCCGCGCAGGATGCGGCGCAGAACGATCACGCCGACGATCAGGATGCTCGATGTAACGATCCAGTTAATCATGTGCTTCCCCCTCCTCCAGACGGTTCAGTACCTCCTGCAATTCCTCGATTTCCTCCTGCGACAGCGCCTGCTTCTTTGTCAGCGTGCTGACCATCAGGCTCAGGCTGCCGCGGTAGACCCTCTCCAGAAAATTCTCCGTTTCCTGCACGGCGGCCTCCTCGCGCCGGATCAGCGGGCGAAACTGCTTCACGCCTCCGTCCGCCTCGGCCGCGACCGCCTGCTTTTCCTCCAGACGGCGCAGCAGCGTCAGGCAGGTGCTGCGGCTCCAGCCCACGCTTTGCTCCAGTTCCTCCGTGAGCTCACGGCCCGTCTGGGGCGCGCGATCCCACAGGCACTCCATCACGCGCCATTCCGCACCGGTCAGGGTTCCATGCGGTGTCTGCAACTCTGCTCACCTCCCGTTTGTTTACGTTTGTAAACTCAGTATAGCAGAGTGTTTTACATTTGTCAACACCAATCGCACCGGTTTTTCATTCTCTTGGAAAAAACTGTAAATTGGTAAATATGCACAGATGCATTTCCGTAACATGGTATTTATTCACAATATTTTCACATAACCTCTTGCATTTTCTCCTATGAAGTGTTATACTCATCACGAATTGAGACGTTATTCGAAATGATACATCATATATATATATATATATATGATGTATCTTAACGTGTATATACGAATCATTTTAATTGACTGTAGGGGTGTGATTTCGTGGAGCGAAAATGGACGAAAGTAACGATCATTGTGCTGTCGGCTCTGCTGATCGTCAGCCTGACTGCGCTTGCGAGCGTGCTGATCTGCCGCGGGCGACCCGGCGCGCCAGACATGACGGCCTCATCGCCGGACAATCTGATCACGCCGGAATCCGCGCAGCCGCTTCCCGCTCCCATCCCGGCCGCGCGGGAGAAAACGGTGCTCCGCCTCTATCACGGCCGGCCAGAGGAGAATGAGGCCTTCACCTGCTCGAATCTCCTGCCCGGCGATGCCGAAACGAAATACTTCCGCGTTCAGGTTTCACATAAGGCTGCAATCACCGTACATTATCATGCGGACATCCGCCCCGGCTACGAAAAGCTGGCGGAGGTCCTGAAGATCCGAATCGTCCTGCGCACCACCGGCCAGACCCTGTATGACGGACTGATGCGCGATATGCCGAAGCAGCTTCCCACTCCGCTTTCCGGCAGCGGCACGGACGAGCTTCACTATGAGATTACCGCTTATCTCGACCCCTCCGTCGGCAATGACTATCAGAATAAGGATCTGATCGCCGATTTCCGCTGGTGGGTGGAGGAAACCGGGAACCTCGGCCCCAAGACGGGCGACTCCGCCGCCATTTTCCTCTGGATCGCTGCGGCGGCCGTTTCCGGCGCCGTCTGCATTTTCCTGATCATTTCGCACAAGCGAAAGGAGGGAAAGCAGAATGACTGATTCCAAATCCGCAAGGCGGCTGTCCGGCGGCATCGCCATCATCGTGCTTCTCACGATCTGTCTGGCCGTCACCACCTTCGCGCTCGTCCATGTTTCCGTTCAGGTGGAGAATAACGTCTTCCACACCGGTACGGTGAAGATCAACCTGAACGACGACGCGCCCGTCATCCGCGAGGAGGAATTCCTCTTTGAACCGGGCATGACCGTGAAGAAGGACTTCTTCATTGAAAACGACAGCTCCTGCGAGGTCTATTACAAGCTCTATTTCGATCAGGTTTCCGGCGGTCTTGCCGACGTGCTGGACATCACGATTCTGGACGGCGCGCAGGCGCTCTATTCCGGCACGGCCAGAGAGCTGATGCAGACCGATGCCGCAGCGCTTCCGCTGGCGATCGGGCAGCGCAAGACGCTCACGGTCTTCTTCCATTTTCCGGAGGAGAGCGGAAATGAAGCGGAGAACCTCGATCTCAGCTTCACGCTCTGCGCCGCCGCAACGCAGGTAAAAAACAACCCGGACAGGCAGTTTGACTGATTTCCACAGAAACAGAGGTAATCCATAATGAAAGCACTGAAATTTATCCGCAATCTGCTGGTCTGGCTCTTCGTGATCTTCGCCATCTGCATGATGATCTTCACCATCGTGTCCGTCACCACCTTTGACCGCACGGACCGGAGCGTCTTCGGCTACAGAGCCTTCATCGTTCTGTCCGACTCCATGAAGAAAACCGACTTTGACGCGGGCGACCTCGTTCTGATCAAGAGCGTTGATCCTACCACGCTCCAGCCGGGCGACATCATCGCCTACACCTCGCAGAACAGCGCCAACTACGGCGCGACAGTCACGCATAAAATCCGCAGTCTGACGACGAACGAAGCCGGCGAGCCGGGCTTCGTGACCTACGGCACGACGACGGACACCGACGATGAAACGATCGTCACCTATCCCTACGTGCTCGGCAAATACACCGGGCACATTCCGGGCGTCGGCACGTTCTTCAATTTCCTGAAAACGACACCGGGCTACATCGTCTGCATTCTCGTTCCCTTCGTTCTGCTGATCGTGATGGAGGGCATCCACTGCATCCGCCTGTTCCGCAAATACAAGGCCGAGCAGCGTGCCGAACTTCAGGCGGAACGCGCCAAGCTGGACGCCGACCGCGCCGAGATGCAGAAAATGATGCAGGAGCTTCTTGCCATGAAGGCGCAGCTTGGCGATGCCGCCGCGTCCGAGGAAAATTCCGTCAATAAACACGAAGTCTGAGAAAAACCGTGTTTATTTATAATGAAAATCAGGAGGAAACAGGTAATGACAAATCGCAAGTCCACCGGACGGGCTTTGCTTCTGAGCGCATTGGCACTTCTCATGTGCGTTGCAATGCTCGTCGGCACCACCTTCGCATGGTTCACCGATTCCGCCTCCACCGGGGTCAACAAAATCGTCGCCGGTAATCTGGACATCGAATTGCAGATGAAGGACAGCAAGGGCAACTGGGTCAACGCCGAAGGCAAGACGCTCCCCTTC
>CAKUMR010000126.1 GCA_934667865.1 uncultured Oscillospiraceae bacterium
AGGCTGCCGTCTGCATCCACGCGCAGATAGCCGTGCGACAGCGCCCACTGCATCGGCGCGTTGGAGAACAGCGACATCTTCTGATAGTCCGGATGCTGCGTCAGATCGTAGCTTGCGGAAACATCCTCGCCCTTCATCTGCGCGTAGCGATAGACGAAGGTGGCCAGCTGTTCGCGCGTCTGGAATTCGTCCGGGCCGAAGGTCGTTCCATCATTATTTCCCTTGGTCAAGCCGGCCTGATAGGCCCACGCCACCGGCGCGGTGTAGAACCGTCCCTGCCCAACGTCCGTAAAATGCGACTGTGTACTGACCGCAGGCCGATTTTCCATGCGGTAGAGCACCGTGACCATCATGCTGCGGGCGAAGCCGTAGTTCGGTTCAAAGGTCGTCGCCGTGGTGCCGTTGGTCCAGCCCTTTTCGTAGACCGCCTTCACCGCAGGGTAATACCACGCATCCTTGGGAACGTCCGTAAAGGGCAGGCTGTCCTCCTCCCAGTGTGCGTAGAGCGTCATAATGCCGTAAGCCGGCACCGTGCTGTCCGTCGTGAACTGGCGGCCGCCGCTCGCGCGCTCAAACCAGCCGGCGAAACGGTAGCCATCACGGCTGGCGCTGGGCAGAGAGCCGAAGGTGCTGCCGGGCTTGTAATAGTTGTAGTCATACAGCGGCTCCGAGCCGACCGTGGCCGGGTCGGTATTCAGCCGGAACTTGACATAGAGATAGGCCGTACTGCCGATGGAATATGCACCGTTGAGGTAGAGATTCACCTCGTCGATGCGGCGGCGGGCCAGACCGTCGACGGACTGGCCGCCGGCATTGATCCAGCTGCCAAAGCAGTTGACCAGCTCCATCTCGGTGTAGCCGCCGTTCATGACGTAGCGGTAGATGTTGTAGCCGCCGTTCATCCACTTTGCGCCGAGGTTATAGGTAAAGCTGATCAGCGCGTCGTATTCCTGCTGGCTGAATTTTTTGCCGCGCTTGGCTTCCAGCGCATCCAGCTTCGGCTCGAACTCCTCATGCAGCATTTTGCGCAGCAGGTAGTCGGCCTCCTCCAGCGTGATGCCGTCGGGATAGTCATCCTTGTTGCAGCGCGAGCCGTAGCCGACGGAATACTGCTGATAGTCCCACACCGGTTTGGGGATGAAGCCTTCCTGATTTTTGATGAACTGCACTCCGGCCTCGCTCGTGCGGAGCGCGGGCGGCGTCAGGGGCGGATTCTCCGGGTCGGTCGGTTCGGTGGGCTCGGTGGGGTCGGTCGGCTCTGTGTCCGACCAGTGGGCGTAGACCGTATAGTTTTCCGCCACCGTCGTGGTGCTATGTATCTGCGAGCCACCCGAAATGGCGGTAAACCAGCCGGCAAAGTATTTTCCCGACAGGCTCGCCGTCGGCAGCTCGCCGTAGACCTCACCGACGGGATAGCACAGAACGGTGTTGCTGTCCAGCTCGCCGCCGTTGCCGCGGAAGATCAGGTAGCGGAAGGAAAGCTCGCTATCCTTGCCGCTGTAGTCGCCATAGAGAATGACCTGAAGCTCCCGGATACGCCGCTGAAGCTGCGTTTCGGAAAAGCTGCCGTTTTTCTTGACCCATGCGCACCATGCGTTGGCAAGCTCCGTGTCGGTATAAGACCCGGCGGCGACCGTCTGGCCGTAGCGGTAAGCCAGCGAATAGGAGCCGATGTCATAGGCGATGCTCACCAGCGCATCAAACTGCTGCTGCGACAGCGTGAGGTCCTTCTCCTTTGCGTAGGAGTTCACCGCGTTTTCAACGGTCTTTGCAGAGGCCGCCGTCGCGCCGCTTTCAAATTCCTGCAAGAACGCAAGGCCTTCCGCACTGAGCGCCAGCGCCGCCGGTTCGGCAAACGCGGGCAGAATCAGGCTCGCCAGCAGACAGAGCGTCAGCAGAGCGCTGACAAGAATTCGTTTCATTTTTTCACCACCAGACGAAATTATGTCAATCGTATTGTAGCAGAGGAATCCACAGGCGTCAAGCGTTTGCCGTCGCTTTATGGGATACGGACGAAAAAATTCTTACAATTTTGTAACCTTTTAGATCATCTTGGCGAAAAATTTCCAGACGTCCGTGAAGACATCCGCGCGGTTCGGCTCGTTGAGGATCTCGTGCCGTCCCGGATAGAGATGCAGGTAGATCTTCTCCACCCCGGCCTCGCGGAAGCGTCTGGCAGTTTTTTTCACTCCTTCGCCCATAGAGCCGACGGGGTCGGACTGCCCGGCGATGAAAAACACCGGCAGCTTGGGGTTCATCTTTTCCAGATTGCCGCGCTTCTGAATGAAGCCTATGCCGCGGATCAGCTCGCGCGCAAGGCCGACCGTCGCGTCGCCGCCGCAGAGGGGGTCTGCCGTATAGCGGTCGACGACCGCCGGGTCGGTGCAGATCCAGTCGTTAGGCGTGCGCACCGGCTTGAATTTATTATTGTAAGCGCCGAACATCAGGGAGGTCAGGAGCTTGCTGTGGCCGGTCTCCCCCACGCGGAGCTTTTCCGCCGCACAGAGCGATCTGCCCGCGGCCAGTACCGCCGCAGGCTGCCAGCCCGTGCCGCAGATGACCGCGCCCGCCAGATCTGCATCCGGGTGGCGGATCAGGATCGTGCGCGTCAGGAAGGAGCCCATGCTGTGGCCGAAGAGGAAATACGGCACCTGCGGAAATTCCGCCTGCGTGCGCGTCAGGAGCGTATAGCAGTCCTCGGCCGCCGCTTCCCAGCCGCCGGAAAAATACAGGCGCGTACCCTCGGACTTTCCGTGGCCCATGTGATCCTCCGCCACGACCAGCACGCCGTGCGTATTGAGAAAGCGCGCAAACTCGTCGTAGCGGAGCATATGCTCTGCAATGCCGTGGATGATCTGTACGACCGCGACCGGCTCGCCCGCCGGCTCCCAGCGATAGCCATGCAGCGTTCCGCCGCCCAGAGAGGGAAACTCAAATTCTTTCATTCCGATAACCTCCGAGTCCAGATTTTGGGACACCATATTTGCTATACTGTTCCTGTCGGGTGGGAAACACCGGACAGAAAAGGAGTGCCCTGCCATGAAAAACGTCATTGATCTTTCGCCCTATCTCACCCCGGTCTACATCCGCCCGGCGCGCAGGAAAAAGCGCTTCGGCAGTATCGCCGCCTTTGTGGAATCCGTCGTCACGCTCGCCATCGGCGCAATGAGCGTTCTGGTGCTGCTTGCGCTGCTGCTGGCGCTTTAACGCGCGTTTCTGCGGTAGAGCAGGCCCAGTCCCTTGAGCATCAGACTGCGGTCATAGATCAGTTCCCGCCTGCAAAGCGGAATAACAAAGCGCGCGATACCGCCCGTCGCAACAACCTTGACCGGCGTGCCCAGCTCAGCTTCCATGCGGTCGAGCAGGCCGTCCAGCATGGCCGCCGCGCCAAGCATGATGCCGCTGCGCATACAGTCGCGGGTATTCTTGCCAATGGCCTTCTGCGGCTCGTCCAGACTGATGCCCGGAAGCTGCGCCGTCCGACCGGTCAGCGCCTCCATGGAGATCTTCACGCCGGGACAGATACACCCGCCGATAAAGGTTCCCGTCTCGTCCACTGCCGTGATGGTCGTGGCCGTTCCCATATCCACCAGCAGGAGGGGTGCGCCGTATTCCGCGATCGCCGCGACCGCTGCAACAATCAGGTCGCTGCCAACCTCCGCCGGGTTTTCCATGCGGATGTTCAGCCCCGTGCGGATGCCGGGGCCGACGACAAGGCAGGTCCTGCCCGTCAGCTTACGGATGGCTGTTTTGAAGGAATTCAGCACCGGCGGCACAACGGAGGAAATGATGCTTCCACTGATGGCTTCCGGCGCGACCTCAAACAGCGCCAGCATGCTTTTCAGCTCCGCGCAGTACTGATCCGAGGTCTTGATAAGATCGGTCGCCATGCGCGCCTCGAAGAGGATCTTCTCCCCCTCCAGCCCGCCGAGCACAATGTTGGTATTCCCAATGTCGATCGCTAATATCATAAGGTACCCACCTTTTCTTCTGCCGCGTACAAATCCGTTACGCGGCAATTTACTGTTCCGTTTTCGATCTGCACCACGCCATAGCCCGGCGCACGGCCGCTGCACGCGCCGGGATTGAGCATCCACAGGCCGTTATAATATTCGCAGTAGGGGCAGTGCGTATGCCCGAAGAGCAGCACATCCGCGCCGTTCTGGCGCGCCGCCATCTCTACCGGCAGCAGCGTCTGCTTGACGCGGTAGCGGTGGCCGTGCACGCCGAAGATCTTCACGCCCTCAAAGGTGCGCAGCAGCTCCTCCGCGCGCGGCGGCTGGGAAAAATCGCAGTTTCCGCGCACGCTCAGCACGGGCAGACCGAGAAATTCCTCCGCCAGCCGGTCGGCATCCGGCACCAGATCACCCAGATGGATGACCGCGTCCGGGCGCTCGCGCCGGACGGCGTCGCGCATATATTCCATCTCCCGGTGAGAATCCGAGAGGATCAGCAGCTTCATTGCGTCACCTTCCCATACTATCCTGCAT
>CAKUMR010000127.1 GCA_934667865.1 uncultured Oscillospiraceae bacterium
GCGGCGGATCGCCTTCGTCGCCCAGAGCGTACCGAACACGCAGATGACGGTGCACGACGCCGTCATGCTCGGCCGGCGGCCTTATATGGGCTTTGGCGTAACGGAGAACGACCACAAGATCGTCCACGAGGCCATGCACGCGCTGGGGCTGGAGGCCATGCGCGGCCGCTATCTCAATGAGCTTTCCGGTGGTGAGCGCCAGAAGGTGATGCTGGCGCGGGCAATGGCGCAGCAGCCGAGGCTGCTGCTGCTCGACGAGCCGACCAGCAGTCTGGATATTATGAACCAATATCAGGTGCTGCAAATCGCGCAGGATTTCTGCCGCGAGGAGGGAAAAAGCGCCATTGTGGTCATCCACGATCTGAATCTGGCGCTGCGCTTCTGCGACCGTTTCCTACTGCTGCGACAGGGGAATGTCTACCGCTACGGCGACCGCTCCTGCATGGACGCGCAGGCGCTGCGCGAGGTCTACGGCGTGGACGGCAAGTTCGTCACGGTGGAAAACCAGATGATGATCTATGTGAATGAAAATCCGAAGGGAGAACTGGAGCTATGACAGATTTTGAAAAATGCGCTGCGTTCCACGGCCATGTCTGCGGCGGCCTGACGATCGGCTATAAGGCTGCGCAGTATGCCATCCGCCTGCTGAATCTGACCTTCTCGGACGACGAGGAAGTGGTCTGCATCGCGGAAAACGATGCCTGCGGTGTGGATGCCATTCAGGTCATGCTGGGGTGCAGCATCGGCAAAGGCAATCTGCTGTTCCATATGCGGGGCAAGCAGGCGTTTTCCGTCTACAACCGGAAAACGGGCAAGGCCGTCCGTCTTGTGCTGAAGCCGAAGCCGGAGGGCCTGCGCCGGGAGGACTCGCTGGAATATTACCAGAGCCGGGAGCCGGAGGAGCTGTTTGACGTGAAGCCTGCGGTGCTCGCGCTTCCGGAGAAGGCGCGGCTGTTCGACTCCTACCGCTGCGACTGCTGCGGCGAGGTCACGGGCGCCAACTGGATCCGCCTTGCCGGGGAGAAGAAGCTCTGCCTTGACTGCTACGAGAGCTACGACCGCTTTGACATCTGATAAAGTTCAGAATTGCCCGCCGGGAACTTTTTTCCGGCGGGCGATTTTCTTACATTTCTGCAAGGAGTTGCCTTCCGGCGGCTGCTTGCGGTATAATAAAGGCGGATTAACAACAGGGGAGAACGTTTATGGGCAACACGGGGAAACGGCGGCATACCGTCTGGCTGATTCTGGCATTTTTCGCAATGACCACGCTCTTCTTTTCCATGATGATCTCCGCGACCATGCCGAAATACAAGGCGGTATCTTCGCCGGAGGAAATTGCTGCGGCCGACCTTTCCGAGGACGATATCTGCCTCGGCGAACAGAACGCGGAGGTCTATCCCGGCAGGCTCTATGACAGCGCGGATTTTGCCGCAGGAAACGTAACGCCGGGCGACCCGGAGGCGAAATATCAGACCTGCCGGGTCGTGCTCTCGCTGGAGCCGGGAAAGACCTACGGCATGACCGGTCAGACGGCCACCTATGCGCAGCGGGTCTATGTCAATGGCGAACTGCTGAACGAAACGGGCGTCGTTGCCGATAACGCCGGGCAGTTCACCCCGCGCACCGATCTTTATACCGTATATTTTACTCCGCAGAGCGAAGAAACAGAGATCATTGTCCAGCATGCGTGGTTCAACCACCGTACAGGCGCCTTTCACAAGGTGCTTCTTGCCGAGCAGGCGGTCATTACCCGCATGGAGCGGGCGCAGACGCTCTGCGAGGGCGTGATCACCGGTGTGCTGCTCGGCATGACGATCTTCTTCCTCGGAATGTTCCTGTTCAATCTGTCCAACCGCGGGATGCTGTGGTTCTCCCTTTCCTGCCTGTGCGCGGCCGCGAACGACCTGATCTATGAAAGCAAGCAGATCATGACCATTTTCCTGCACCTCAACTGGTATGTGGGGCATAAGATCGAGCTGCTGACCAACGTCTACTACTTCCTTTTTATCGCTCTGTTCGCCTTTTCCATGCTGCGCTGCCGGACGAAGCGCTGGTTCCGGGTGCTGTCCTTCTCCCTGCTGGGCGCGGTGACGGCCTTCTACATTTTTGCACCCTCCACCTTCTATACGCGCTATACCGTCCCCTTGGGCGCGGCCATGATGCTCTATGAGCTGTTTACCGTCATCGTGCTGCTGCGCACCGCCGCGGGGGAGGGCAAGCTCCGCCGGCCGGACAACCTGATTGTGTGCCTGTCGCCTCTGCTGGTGCTGCTGGTGTATGCCGTCGAGGGCGCGACCTATTTTTCGCACATTCTCTATCTGCGCGCCTATGCGATGATCCTGCTGGCCTTCTGCAATGCGCTGGTTCTGACCATCAGCTATTCACGCACCGAGCGCCGCCTGCACGAGGCCAGAACCCGCGAGCTGGAGATCGCGGAAGAAAACGCCATGCTGGAGAAAATGAACAGCCTGAAAAGTGACTTCATGCGCAATATTGCCCACGAGATGAAAACGCCCCTGACCGTCATGAGCGGTTATGCGCAGCTGACGCAGCGGCAGATCCAGAAGGACGCGGTGAACGAGGAAACGACCGCCAATCTGCAAACCATCGCCAGAGAGGCGGGACGGCTTTCGGACATGGTCACGCACCTGCTGGACGTGACCTATCAGGGCATGGGCGCGAGCACGCCGGTCTGCTTCCCGCCGCAGGAGCTACTGGACGATACCGCGGCGGTCTGCCGTCCGGTGCTCCAGAAGAACGAAAACCGGCTGGAGCTGGTCTGCCGGAGCCGGAAAAAGCTCGTGGCAAACAAGGAATCCCTGCTTCAGGTGCTGATCAATCTGGCGATCAACGCGGGCAAGCACACGAAGGGCGGGAAAATCGTCTTCTGCGCGGAGGACGGCGAAGCGCCGGGCGTGGTCGTCTTCTCTGTGTCGGACAACGGCTCGGGCATCTCCGAGGCCGATCTGCCGCATATTTTTGAGCGCGGCTACGGGACGGACGGCGGCAACGGGCTGGGGCTGACGATCTGTCGGGACATCATCGAATCCATGGGCGGCACGATCGCCGTGGAAAAGACGGACAAAACCGGCACGACCATCCGCTTTACCGTGCCGTCCGGAGAGGAGAAAGCCATATGAACACCATTCTGCTGGTCGAGGACAATCCGCACATTATGAAGATCAACAGCACCTCCCTGATGATGGAGGGCTACCATATTTTACAGGCGGCGACGGCGGCGGACTGCCTGAAAACGCTGCGGTCGAATGACGTCGACCTGATCATTCTGGACATCATGCTGCCGGACGGAAACGGGATCGCGCTCTGCTCGGAGATCAAGCGCGGGTATGAGATCCCGATCCTCTTCCTTTCCGCCCTCGGCGAGAATGAGGACATCATTGCCGCCCTCCGCGCCGGCGGGGACGACTACCTGCCCAAGCCCTACGACATCAATGTGCTCATCGCGCGCGTGGAGGCGCGGCTGCGCTCGTCCCACCGGGAAAAGCGCTTTTTCCGGTTCGGAAATCTGAAATTCGACACGGCGGCGCGCATCGGCTACTGCCGCGAGCGGGAGTTGACGCTGACACAGAAGGAATTTTCCCTGCTTTTGCAGCTGGCGCGCGGCAACGGGCAGATCGTTTCCAAGGAGGCACTGTACGAGTGCGTGTGGGGGCGGCCGCTGGCGGGCGACAGCACCGCGCTGTACACGGCGGTTTCCAGACTCAATGCGAAGCTGGCAGAGGAGAACGCGCAGGTGACGATCTCCTATTTCCGCGGCAGGGGCTACGCGCTGGAGGCGGTGTGAGCATTTCTGCGGTGCAAAAAGGAAAAATATTGCCAAGCGCCGGGAGCAAACACTCCCGGCGCTTTTGCTTACAAATCTGCAAGGTTTCGTCAGAACGGCCTTTCTTCCTGTATACTATCCTCACAGGAAATATGATACAGAAAAGAGGTTATGTGAAATGCGTAAGAGCAGAAAGACGCTGATCCTCCGGGCGGCGGTGGCGCTTCTCAGCCTTTCTATTGTGATCGGACTGCTTCCGTTTACCGTGCTTGCCGAGAACGAGACCGGGACGGCGGGCAGCGACCAGCGCTTCGACAGTATCCTTGACCCCGGAAAGCCCTCCGGCTATTCGGACACGATGGCAAACCCCTACGGCTATCCGCAGGGGCAGAAGTTCCTGTTCTCCGAACAGAACGAACTGCTGCTCTACTACACCTTTGACACGCAGAGCAAGCCGGAGCATAAGTACACCGCGTGGTACGACGACTACGAAAAGGGCAAGGGCACGAGCCTGCGGGACAACAAAGACGGCTTCGGCAGCTACGAGATGTATAGCAATACCAAGGCCTATGCCTATGTCGATGCGGTCGGCTTCGACCCGAACGGCACCGGCCGCCGCGACCATGTGGCCTATGTCGGCTACGAAAACGGCAAGACCGGCGGCGAAAAGGGCTACTACCTCTGGGTCATGAACACCGTGAGCG
>CAKUMR010000128.1 GCA_934667865.1 uncultured Oscillospiraceae bacterium
AGTGTGCGGCGCGTTTTGACCAGCCGGATGTAGAGGTCGGTTGCCAGCGGATTGTATTTCTCGCAGTAGAGGTCGATCAGCGCGTAGTATTCGTCGTAGCTCGCTGCACCGGCCAGCGCCTCCGTGAAGAGGATCTCCTCGCCCTCGTAGGTGACGGTCATGTCGCTCGTCAGAGACATGTACTGCGCCTGAAGGTCGGCCTCCTGCTGCATCAGCTCAACGACTTTGGGATTGGAGTAGATGCCGTCACCGTCATAGCCGAGGAAAAAACCGTCCCCAAAATAGTCCGACTCCAGTGCGCTGCGGAGGGGCGAGGCGGCCATGGCGCGGTAGCAGTCCTCCAGCGCCTTTTCCACCAGCGGGGTCTGCTCCTCGCACCAGAGATATTCGGTGTTGTAATACGCATCGTTCAGATCCAGAGTGTAGCGGATGTAGACAAGGTTGCTCATGGTGTTGAAATGGATATACTGGTCGTAGGCGGCGATGTAGCTTTCCAGAATGTCGCTTGAGGATTTCTCCGCGGCGTCTGCACCTATCTGTCCCAGCGCGGCGCAGAGCGCGTCTACATCCGGGCGCTCATACTGCATTTCAGAAAAGACGACCGGATCGAGGTTGGGCGAATAGGGGCGGGTATAGTCGGTGTAATCAATTATGCCGCCGGAATAGTCCGGGCGCTTCCACTCCGGGGAGGGGAAGGTGGTCAGCAGCTTGTTGATGGCGGCCGTGAGAAGTCCGCAGCCCTGTAAGCACAGCGAGAATGCAAGGATCAGCGCCGTCAGGACAAGAATTCGTTTTTTCATGGGGCAACCTCCGTTCCTGTTCTGGTGGTATCATAGCATATTTCCCGGGAAAAGAAAAGCGGTCAGAGCACCTGCAAAATGCAGCCCTTGAGATACAGCGCGTATTCGGCGTTCAGGTCGGCAGGATGGTCGCGCGACTGGGTCAGGCGTTCCAAAAGGCGCACGGGACGGCCGCAGTCGGCCGCGGCGTCGCGGAGCATTTTTTCAAAGAGCGGGGCGGTCATGTACTGGCTGCACGAGCAGGTGAAGAGAAAGCCGCCCGGCTCGCACAGGCGCATACAGCGCAGGTTCAGCTCCTTATAGCCGCGGTAGGCGCCGTCGAGTGCGCTTTTACTCTTGGCAAAGGCCGGCGGGTCGCAGACGACGAGGCCAAAGTGCCGACCCTCCTCCGTGTAGCGCTTGACAAGGTCGAAGGCATTGGCACAGGTGGTTGTGATGCGGCCGGCCACGCCGTTGCGCTCGGCGTTCTCGCGAACCATGGCCAGCGCGTTCTCGGAAATGTCAGAGGCCTCGACGCTTTTCGCGCCGTAGAGCGCGGCGTGGACGGAGAAGCCGCCCGTGCAGCAGCAGAGGTCGAGCACCGTGCGCCCGGCAGCGTAGGGCCTGAGGCGGCCGCGGTTTTCCTGCTGGTCGAGGAAATGGCCGGTTTTCTGGCCGTTTACCAGATCGACCCGCATGAGCGCGTCGTGCTCGCGGATGATCAGCTCCTCCGGCACCGCGCCGTACAGGCAGGCCTTGCGCTGCTCCATGCCCTCCTTCTCACGGACGGCGACGTCGTCGCGTTCATAGATGCAGCGGGGAGCAAAGAGCTCGACGAGCGTTTCGACGATCTCGTCCCTGCGCAGCTCCATGCCGAGGGAGACGATCTGGATGGAGAGGCAATCTCCGAATTTGTCCACCGTCAGGCCGGGAAGACCGTCCGACTCGCCGAACACCACGCGGCAGGCATCGGAAAAGCCCAGCAGCTGCCGGTTTTCCCACGCAGCGGCGATGCGCCGGCGGAAGAAATCGCGGTCGATGGCCTCGTTCCGGTCGAGCGTCAGCACCCGCACCACGATTTTGGAGCGGCCGTTGAAAAAGCCCTTGGCGACAAAGCGCATCCGGCTGTCGCGGACCTCGACCACGCCGCCGTCGGCGCAGTCCTCGTCCACCCAGTCGATCTCATTGTCATAGATCAGGCGCGCGCCGGCGAGAATGTCCCTCTCCTCGCCGCGCCGCAGACATACCTGTTGCATAACATTCCTCCTTTGGGGTGGAAAAGCCGCCCCTGTCGCGGCGGCAGGGGCGGAAGCTCCGATCAATCCAGCGTCAGGCCGGCGACTACGCGCGCGCAGCGCGGACAGAGTCCCTCCGCATTGGCCTCGGTGGAGTGCATCCAGCAGCGCGGGCATTTCACACCGGCTGCGGGCAGCACCTCAATGCGCATACCGGGGAAGTTTGCACCGGTGCCGCAGACGTTTTCCTCCTTCGGTGCGCCGTTTTCCAGCAGCACGTCGGAGACGATGAACAGCTCCGCCAGATCCAGCTCCTTCACGGCCTCCAGCGCGGCACGGGAGGGTTCGTCCTCGGCATAGAGCGCGACGTGCGCCTCCAGCGCCTTACCGATGCGCTTATCGGCGCGGGCGGTTTCCAGAACGCCGTTGACATCGTTGCGCAGGGCAATGAGGGTGTCCCACTTCTGCATGGCGGCCTCGTCCAGCGCATAGGCGGCGTAGGGCTTGACCATCTCGTTGAGAACGACGTTGCGGGAGTCATCGCCGCTGCGGTGCGGCATGGCCTGCCAGATCTCATCGCAGGTGAAGGCCAGGATGGGCGCGAACATCCGCGCCATCGCGTCGAGGATCAGGTACAGCGCGGTCTGGGCGCTGCGGCGCTTGAGGCCGTTGCGCTCCTCGCAGTACAGGCGGTCCTTCAGGATGTCCAGATAGAAGCTCGACAGCTCTACCACGCAGAAGTCGTTGATCGCGTGGGTCAGGACATGGAATTCGTAGTTTTCATAGGCGCGGAAGCCGGTCTCGATCAGGGCGTTGAGCTTCGTCACCGCCCAACGGTCGAGCTCGAGCATCTCCTCCGGCGCGACGAGGTGGTCTGCGTCGAAGCCGTCGAGGTTGCCGAGGCAATAGCGCGCGGTGTTGCGGAACTTCAGATAGCTCTGCGAGAGCTGCTTGAAGATCTCCTTGGAGCAGCGCACGTCCACGCGGTAGTCCGCGCTCGCCGCCCACAGGCGGACGATGTCCGCGCCGAAGTCGCGGATCAGCTCGGCGGGGTCGACGCCGTTGCCGAGGGACTTGTGCATGGCCTTGCCCTCGCCGTCGACCGTCCAGCCGTGGGTCAGGCACTCGCGGAAGGGCGCGCCCTCGCCCAGTGCGCCGACGCTCGTCAGCAGGCTCGACTGGAACCAGCCGCGGTACTGATCGGCGCCCTCGAGATACATGGTCGCAGGCCACTGATCGGGATGCTCACGGCGCAGGGAGGCGATATGCGTGGAGCCGGAGTCGAACCAGCCGTCGAGGGTGTCGGTTTCCTTTTCAAAGGTCTTGCCGCCGCAGTGCGGGCAGCTCAGACCCTCCGGCACCAGCTCCATGGCCTCATGCGCGAACCAGTAGTTCGAGCCGTGTTCGTCAAAGAGACTGGAGATGTGCGCGATAGTCTCCGGCGTGCAGACGGGCTTGCCGCAGTCCTTGCAGTAGAACACCGGGATGGGCAGGCCCCAGCGGCGCTGGCGGGAGATGCACCAGTCGGCGCGGTCGCGGATCATGGAGATCATGCGATCCTTGCCCCACGCGGGCATCCACTTGACGTTTTCGCAGGCGGCGACGGCCTCATCCTTGAAGGACTCGACGGAGCAGAACCACTGCGGCGTGGCGCGGAAGATGATGGGGCTCTTGCAGCGCCAGCAGTGCGGATAGCTGTGGGTGAATTCCTCGGAGGCGAACAGTGCGCCGGTGGAGACCAAATCGTCGAAGATCGCCTTGTTGGATTCGTCATAGCGCATCCCGGCGAACTTGCCGGCGTCGGCGGTCTGATAGCCGCGGTCGTCCACGGGGACGATCAGATCCATGTTGTAGCGGCGGCAGGTCTGGTAGTCGTCCGCGCCGAAGCCGGGAGCGGTGTGGACGCAGCCCGTGCCGGAGTCCATGGTGACGTAGTCCGCCACGACCAGCAGGGAATCACGGTCGAGGAAGGGGTGCTGCGCGGTCATATATTCGAAGAAGCGGCCGTTGAAGTGCGCCAGCTCCTCGTAGTGTGCGATCTTGCCGGCCTTCATGGTCTTTTCCGCCAGCGCGGAGGCGACGATGTAGCGCTCGCCGTTGTCCGTTTGCAGAAGGACATAGTCCTCCACGGGGTTCAGGGCGATGGCGAGGTTGCCGGGCAGGGTCCAGGTGGTCGTCGTCCAGATGATGAAGTAGGTGTTCGCGGTGCCGTACTCGGCCAGCCTGCCCTTGTCGTCCTTGACGGCGAATTTGACATAGATGGAGGTGCAGGGATCGTCCTGATACTCGATCTCGGCCTCGGCCAGCGCGGTTTCGTCCTTCGGGCACCAGTACACGGGCTTCAGGCCCTTGTAGATGTAGCCCTTGCGGTACATTTCGCCAAAGACCTTGACCTCCTCGGCCTCAAAGTGCCTGTCCATGGTCTTGTAGG
>CAKUMR010000129.1 GCA_934667865.1 uncultured Oscillospiraceae bacterium
GTATATGGGCCTGATCGACCCATATCCGACGAACTGACGAGAAAACACCCTGTCGCAAGATCCGACGGGGTGTTTTTTACGCAGAGGACGGTAATCGAGGGAGGTTTTTCGGACACCTTCTTTGTTATACTGTGTACAGAAACACAAAAGGAGCTGTGGAGTATGTACATTCTTTGCGTCCGGGGACATTATGAAATTTATCGCGCCGACGGTGCCTTTTACTGCTCGGCGGACACCAGAAGAGAAGCGCTGGAGGAAATCGAAGAATGGGAGAGAGAAACTACCGCCTGACGCTGGCCTATGACGGCACGCGCTACCGCGGCTGGCAGCGCCTTGCGCAGGCGGACACGACGATACAGGGAAAGCTGGAAGCGGTGCTGTCCGGCATTTTCGGTTTGCCTGTCGAGGTGCAGGGCAGCGGGAGGACGGATGCGGGTGTACACGCTCGCGGGCAGGTCGTGTCATTTCATGCGCCGGAGCGTCCGACTGCGGCTCTCCTTTCCGAGCTGAGGCGCTACCTGCCGGAGGACATTGGCGCGCTTTCCCTGGAATATGCCCCGCCGCGCTTTCACGCGCGCCTCTCCGCGACGGAGAAAACCTACTTTTACCGTATCTGGAACAGTGCAGAGCCGGATGTGTTTGAGCGGCGCTGGCGCGTGCAGCTTCCGCAGAAATTCGATTTACAGGCCATGCGGCGCGGCGCCGCGCTGCTGCTCGGCACGCACGATTTCCGTGCGTTCTGCGCAAACAAACAGCTCAAAAAATCCTCCGTCCGGACGCTGCGCCGCTGCGAGATCGAGCAGGACGGGCAGGAGCTGCGGTTTGAGCTGACCGCGGACGGATTTTTGTATCATATGGCGCGCATCATGGTCGGAACGCTGCTGGAGATCGGCGAGGGAAAGCGTTCACCGGAGGAGATTCCGGTGCTGCTGGAGCGCCGTATCCGCGCCGAGGCCGGGCAGACCGTCCCGGCAAAGGGACTTTGCCTGATGGAGGTACGCTACGAATGAATATTCAGATTTTTGGAAAATCCAAGTGCTTTGACACCAAAAAGGCGGAGCGCTGGTTCAAAGAACGCCGCATCAAGTTCCAGAGCATCGACCTCAAACGCTACGGGATGTCCAACGGCGAATTTGAGAGCGTCCTGCGCGCGGTCGGCGGCGTGGAAAACCTGATCGACTGGGACTCCAGGGACGCGGACGTCGCGCTGATGCGCTATCTGGCCGACGCGCGCGCCAAGGAGGACAAGCTCTTCGACCGGCTGGAGCTGATGAAAACGCCCGTTGTGCGCAATGGAAAAAAAGCGACGGTCGGATATTGCCCGGAGGTCTGGAGCCAATGGCTGGAAAACGAGAAATGACGCGGATCGACGTTCCGCAGGAGGTACAGGAATTATTGCTGCGTCTGCGCGCGGCGGGCTTTGCGGCCTACGCCGTCGGCGGCTGCGTCCGCGACAGCCTGCGCGGCGAAGTGCCGCAGGACTGGGATATTTGCACGAGCGCCAAGCCGCAGGAAACTGCGGCCTGCTTTGCGTCCGAGCGTGTGATCCTGACGGGCGAGCGCTTCGGCACGGTCACGGTGCTGCACGGCGGGCAGGGCTATGAGATCACGACCTTCCGCGCAGAGTCCGGCTATTCCGACAGCCGCCATCCGGATGCGGTGGCCTTTCTGCCGGAGCTGCGCGGCGATCTGCTGCGCCGGGATTTTACCGTCAACGCGATGGCGGCGGACGTGCAGGGACAGGTGATCGACCTCTTCGGCGGCCGGGAGGATTTGAAGGCGGGGGTGATCCGTTGTGTCGGCCGGCCGGCGGAGCGCTTTTCCGAGGACGCACTGCGGATGCTGCGCGGGCTGCGCTTTGCCTCGCGCTTCGGCTTTTCCATCGCTCCGGAAACGGCGGCCGCCATTCACGCTCTGTGCGGGCGGCTGGATGCGGTTTCGCGCGAGCGCCTGCGCAAGGAGCTTTCCGGGCTTCTGACCGGGCGCGGCGCGGCGAAGGTTCTGGCGGCGTTTCCGGACGTCGCCTGCGTGCTCATCCCGGAGCTGGAAGCCTGCATCGGCTTCGCGCAGTACAACCCGCATCACACCATGGACGTCTGGCAGCACATTCTGCACGTGCTGGACAACATCGAGCCGGAGGAGACGATGCGCCTTGCGGCGCTGCTGCATGACATTGCCAAGCCGGAAACGTTCTGCTTCGATAAAAACCTGATCGGGCATTTTCCGGGCCACGCCGTTGCGGGTGCGGCCATGGCGGAGGGAATCCTCAGGCGCCTGCGCTATGACACGGCGACCGTCCGCGAGGTGACGGAGCTGGTGCGCGGCCATATGCTGCTTCTGCCCACGAGCGAACGCGCGGCGCGGCGGCTTCTGGCGCAGGCCGGGCCGGAGAAAATGCGCAGGCTTCTGCGCCTGCACCGTGCCGACCGCATGGGAAAGGGTACGGAGGATGCGGCGGCGCTGGAAGCGCAGGTGCGTGCGGCGGAGGCACTGGTGGAAGCGGTCCTGCAAAAGGAGAGCTGCTTTTCCCTGCGGCAGCTGGCCCTTTCCGGCCGGGACCTGACCGCACAGGGCATCCCGCAGGGGCCGGAGATCGGAGCGATCCTCAACGGGCTTTTGCAGCGCGTCGTGGCCGGAGAGCTTCCGAATGAAAAAGCCGCGCTTTTGCAGGAAGCTGTTGCTTTTGCACAAAGAAATACCTGTAAGAAAAAATAGAATTGACATTTTCAACGATGTAGTGTACTATTAAAATGTATCATCTTTTGGGAGGACTTGAAATGGAAAGCTACATCCTCAAGGGAAATCTCTGCTACAGTGAAGATCAGAACCACATCCGCCTTGTGCCGGGCGGATATCTTGTCTGTGTCGACGGCCGCAGCGCCGGTGCGTTTGAAACGCTCCCGGAGCGCTACGCCGCGCTCCCCGTCACGGATTACGGCGACCGCCTGATCATCCCCGGCCTGATCGACCTGCACGTCCATGCGCCGCAGTTTGCCTTCCGCGGTCTTGGCATGGACATGGAGCTGCTCGACTGGCTGAATACATACACCTTCCCGGAGGAATCCAAATATGCGGAGATGGAGTATGCACAGCGTGCTTACTCCCAGTTTGCCGCGCATCTGCGCCGCAGCGCCACGACGCGCGCGGGCGTGTTTGCCACGCTCCACCTGCCCGCGACGGAGTATCTGATGCGGGAGCTGGAGAGAAGCGGCCTTGTCAGCTATGTCGGCAAGGTGAATATGGACCGCAACAGCCCGGATTACCTGCGGGAAAAGGACGCCCGCGCGGCACTGGAGGACACCGAGCGCTGGATCTGTGAAACAAAGGACGCCTTTGTCCACACGCATCCCATCCTGACGCCGCGGTTCATCCCCTCCTGCTCCGACGAGCTGCTGCGCGGCCTGCGGGAGCTCCGCGAACGGTATGATCTGCCGGTGCAGTCCCATCTTTCGGAGAATTTCGGGGAAATCGCATGGGTTTCCGAGCTCTGCCCGCAGGCGAAGTTCTACGGCGATGCCTACGACCGCTTCGGCCTCTTCGGCGGCGACCACCGCTGCATCATGGCGCACTGTGTCCATTCCGGCGAGGAGGAGATCGAGCGGATGTGCGAAAATGGCGTGTTTGTGGCACATTCGCCCATGTCCAATGCAAATCTGGCCTCCGGTGTTGCGCCGGTATCGAAGTATCTCGCCCGCGGTCTGAAGGTCGGCCTTGCCTCCGACGTGGCCGGCGGCGAGACCGAGAACATGTTCCGCGTGATGGCTGATGCCATCCGCGATTCCAAACTGCGCTGGCGGCTGCTTGACCAGTCGGTCGCGCCTCTGACGGTCGATCAGGCGTTCTATATCGCGACACTGGGCGGCGGCAGCTTCTTCGGCAAGGTCGGCAGCTTTGCCGATGGCTATGAGCTGGATGCTGTGGTACTGGACGACACTGCGCTTGACCATCCGCAGGAGCTGACGCTGCGCGCCCGGCTGGAGCGCTGCATTTATCTCGCGGATGAGCGGCAGGTGCACGCCAAGTACGCGGCAGGGAGAAAAATTTTTTAATCGACAAAAACAGAGCATCCGGCATACCTGCCGGATGCTCTGTTTCAGACTGTCAAAAAACCTATCGAACCGAAAGTTACGGAGGGAAGGAAAGAGTAATACTACGTTTTTTGATTCTGAAAATCAAAAAACACGTGCGCTTTGCGCACTGAGGGCACGCTGTTGGCGTGCCCTCTCGTCTTGTGCAGAATTTGACGCGCCGCAGGCGCTATAAAAAGCCTGCGGCTTTTTATGAAATTCTAGTATGAAAGGGAACCGTCACACCGAGCCGCAGCGAGGCGTTTCGGAGCGCAACCGCCGCGTAGCGGCGGCTCTTAGCGCGGAGATGGGTTCCCTTTCGCGTTCAATAACCCGCCGCAGCGGCCAAAATTGCAAAATAAAAATACAAAA
>CAKUMR010000130.1 GCA_934667865.1 uncultured Oscillospiraceae bacterium
AAGGCGTGACCCAGCTCGTGCGCCAGCGTGACGATGTCGGAATAGGTCCCGTCGAAGTTTGTCAGGATGCGGCTCTGACGGAGGGGCTGAATGGCACAGCAGAACGCACCGCCGACCTTGCCCTCGCGCGGATAGAAGTCGATCCATGCGTTGTCAAAGGCCTCCTGCCCCATGGCGCGGAGATCCTCGTCGAAGCTGCCGAAGAGACGAAGGATGACGTCACGCGCCTCTTCCAGTGAGTATTTCCTGTCGTTTTCGCCCATGGGCGCGAACATATCGTACCACGGCATCCCGTTTTCATGACCCAGCGCCTTGGCCTTGCCGCGCAGATAGGCCCAGAACTTGGGCAGATATTCGTCGATGGCGGAGAACATGGCGTCGAGCGTTTTGCGCTGCATCCGCGCGTTGTAGAGCGCGCGCTGCAGGGGCGATTCGTAGCCTCGCAGACGGCAGTCGGTGAGCATTTGCAGCTTGATGGAGTTGAGCGAGTAGGCCACGGAGTCCGCGATCTTCGGATAGCAGGCAAGCTCTGCCTCGTAGGCTTCCTTGCGGGTCGCAGGGTCGGGGTCATAGGCGAGATTGCGGATGGCCGACAGTGTCGTCTGGCCGCCGCGGAAATCCACCTGTACCGAGGAGGTCAGGTAGGACTGAAGGTCCTCCCATGCGTCCGCGCCGGACAGGCTCATGCGCGTCATGATCTCCTCTTCCCGCCGGCTCAGAAGATAGCGGCTGTCCTTCTTGATATTGGTCAGAAGATAGCGGTAATCGGTCAGCAGAGGATCGGAGTCGATCAGAGCGTCCAGATTTTCCTGCTTTGCTACAAACTGCCGGAAGGCAGTCTGCGCGCCGGTGATGGAGGCCAGCTTGTTCATCAGGCGGCCGGAAACGGAGGCGCTTTCGGCGTCCTTCGTGTCGGCGGACTGACGCAGACTGGCATAGATGAACATCCGCTCGGTGAGGTCGGCGAGGGCTTCTTCCAGCTCCAGCGTCGCGCGGATCTCGGCGGCGGGGGCGCCGGTACCGTAGTGCGCGGCCAGCTCCTGATAACGGGCGCACAGCTCGTCCAGCTTTTTCAGGTCAGCCTGAAATTCCGGGCTGTCAAAGCCGGTGTAAAGCGCGTCCAAAGACCATCTTTCGTTCATGAATTTGCTCCTTTCGTATCTCGCCGCCGTCAGACAGCGGTTTTGTTCGGTTTCTTGTGGCGCAGCAGCCAGAACCATGTCGTCAGGCCGCAGATCGCCACGTTGCAGTAGAAGGAAATGCCTCTGGACAGCAGGTTGAAGCTGACGGCATCAGAAAAATAGCTGCCGCAGATGTCAACAAACAGCCAGTCGGCCGCGCCGACCGCGCCGGGCAGGGGAACGGAATTGGAGCCGAGATAGACATGGCTCTGCCCGATGAAAATGTCCAGCCAGTCGCGCTTAGCGCCGCCCAGCGCCAGAAAAACCAGCACCGGAACCATCAGCATACAGATGCGCTGTCCCAGATTCAGCAGGAAAGAACGCACAAGCATTCCGGTATTCCCACGGACAGAGGCGGCGCAGGTGCCGTAGCTGTCGATCCAGCTGTTGAGCTTTTCCCGCTTTTCCTCCGGCCTGCGCACAAGGTGCAGCTTGGAAAGCAGGGAAATTCCCCAGTTGCAGATGGAATGGACCAGCTTCGGCCGGAACAGCAGCAGAACCAGCAGCACGGCCAGTCCGCCCTGAATGATCACGCCCAGAAGCAGAAGCACCAGCGAGGCGGTATGATACTCCGCAAAGATGGCCGGCCGCAGTGCGATGCAGACGATCGTGACGAGGAACAGCGCCGCCTTGTAGAGAATCAGATTCAGGAGCAGGGCGACCGAGGAGGCCTCCATCGGGATGCCGTCGGTGTACATACAGTAGGCTGCGACGGGCTGGCCGCCGGAGGCCGAGGGCGTGATCGCGGAGAAGAAAAGGTCTGCCGCGCAGTAAACGAAACCGTGATGCGGCGGGCGGCGGTAGCCGAGCGAACCGCAGATCATGCGCAGGCTCATGCCCTCAAAAATGATGATGCCGAGCATACACAAAAAGGCGGCGGCGAGAAGCCAGTGGTCGGAATTGACGCAGCAGTTCCAGAAGCCGGAAAAGGAAAAGTCCTGACTGTTGATCTGGATCAGCACGGTGGCGGCGGTCAGGACGAGGAAAAGCGCCAGCCACAGGGTGCGTTTGCGCGTCATGCGGGCAGTCCCGCCCGGCGCGCTGCGCAGTAGATTGATATCATAATATAATCCTCCATTATAACGGCAGTATACCACAAAGCCGCCGCGCTTGCAATCCCCCAAAAACACCGCCCGCAGGGACCCGGCGGGCGGTGAAGAGTTATTTCAGAATGGTGCCGCCGCCGAGGACGACATCGCCGTCGTAGAAAACGGCGGCCTGCCCCGGCGTCGCCGCGCGCTGCGGCTCGTCGAAGTGCAGAAGCAGCGTGCCGTCCGCCTGAAGCTCCGCCAGCGCGGGCTGCTCCGGCTGACGGTAGCGCAGCTTCGCCTTGCAGCGGAAGCGTTCGCCGGGGGCCTGCCCGGCGATCCAGCGGAGTGCGCCGACCCGCACGTCGCGGCGGTAGAGATCCTCCGCGTCGCCCAGAACGACCGTGTTCGATTCCGGGCAGATGGCGCAGACGTATTTTTTCTCCGGCAGGGACAGACCGAGCCCGCGGTGCTGGCCGATCGTGTAGCGGATGATGCCGCCGTGCCGGCCGAGCACGCGGCCGTTTTTGTCCACAAAATCGCCCGGCACAGCCTTCTTGCCGGTGTGCAGCTCGATGACGGCGGCGTAGTCGCCGTTCGGCACGAAGCAGATGTCCTGACTGTCGGGCTTTTCGGCGTTCAGAAAATCCGCCTCTTCTGCGATCTGCCGCGTCTGCGCCTTGCACAGCTCGCCCAGCGGAAAGAGCGTGTGGGCAAGCTGCTCCTGCGTCATGTCGTAGAGAACGTAGCTCTGATCCTTGGAGAGGTCGAGCGCCTTTTTGAGCACATAGCGGCCGTCCTCAAAGGCAATGCGGGCATAGTGCCCGGTGGCGATATGGTCACAGCCGAGGATCTTTGCCCGCTCAAAGAGCCGGTCGAACTTCATATAACGGTTGCAGTCGATGCAGGGATTCGGCGTGAGCCCTTCCTGATAGCAGCGGATGAACTTGCCGATGACCTTTTCACGGAAATCGTCGGAGAAATTGAAAACGTAATAGGGCATATGCAGCCGGTGCGCAACGCTGCGCGCGTCCTCCACGTCGTCCAGCGAGCAGCAGGTGTGCGCGCGGGAGATGCCCGCGTCCTCGTTGGCGTAGAGCTTCATCGTGCAGCCGATGCAGTCGTTCCCGGCGTCCGTCAGGAGCTTTGCGGCGACGCTGGAATCCACGCCGCCGCTCATTGCGACCAGTACCTTCATATCAGTCCGCGGCCGGGGTGGCGCGCATGGCGGCGATGGTGCGCGTGATGAGATCGTCCAGCGTCCAGCCCAGCATTTCCGCGCCCCGTGTGATGACCTCGCGGGAGCAGCCTGCGGCGAAATTGGCCGATTTGAACTTCTTCTTCACGGATTTCAGCTCCAGATCCTGCACGCTCTTCGACGGGCGCATCAGCGCCACCGCGCCGATCAGCCCCGTCAGCTCGTCGGTTGCGTAGAGCACCTTTTCCATCTCGTGCTCCGGGCGGATGCCCACGGTGATGCCGTAGCCATGGCTGGCCGTGGCGTGGATGATGGATTCATCCAACCCTGCCTGACGCATCAGCTCCTGCTCCTTGATGCAGTGCTGATCAGGAAACTGCTCAAAATCCAGATCGTGCAGCAAACCGACAATTCCCCAGAATTCGGCCGCGCTGCCATAGCCCAGCTCCTGTGCGAAATACTCCATCACGCCGGAAACGATCTCCGCATGTTTTAGATGAAACGGGTCGGAATTATACTTTTTCAGAAGCGCCGTGGCTTCCTCTCTGGTCGGTACCATAGGGTTCCTCCTTTGCTGGATCGGTTCATACCATCCGAGTAGGTTGGTTCTTTTATAGCATCAAACGGTGCGCTTGTCAAGACAAAACTTCCCGGAGCCGTCTGGCTCCGGGAAGTTTGTGATTACGGCCGCTGTCCTCCGGGGCCGCCCTGCCCGCCGGGCTGGCCGGAGGGAGGCGTGCCGTTTCCGCCGTCCGGCGGGGTGCCGGGCTGGCCGCTCTGGCCGCCGCCCATGCTGCCGGGCTGCCCCATACCGCCGGGCTGCATATTACCGGGCTGGCCCATGCCGCCGCCGTAGATCAGGCTGTCCAGCGTGACCTCCGTGCTCTCGCCGCAGGCCGTCACCGTGTAGGTGCTGCCGGTGGTCAGGCCGGGCGCGCTGACGACGACACTGTCATAGGCCTTCGGGGGCGTGTAGGAGGCGAGGAC
>CAKUMR010000131.1 GCA_934667865.1 uncultured Oscillospiraceae bacterium
GGATCGGCGGGGAATTCCTCGCCCTTTTCCTGCTTGTAGTGCTCCTTGAAGAGGGCGACCAGCTTCTTCATATCGTCGGCGTCGAGGTCGATGTCGTTCTTGACGCCCTTGGCTTCCTTCACCTCGTCGATGATGACCTCAAAGGTCTTCTTAGACAGCTCCATGACGACGTCGGAGAACATCTGGATGAAGCGGCGATAGGAATCGTAAACAAAACGGGTAAACGCAGGGGTGGGGTTGCCGGCGATGAGACCGGCGGCGACCTCGTCGTTCATGCCGAGGTTCAGGATGGTGTCCATCATGCCGGGCATGGAAGCGCGCGCGCCGGAGCGGACGGAAACGAGCAGAGGATTCTTTGCGTCGCCGAACTTCTTGCCGTTGATTTTTTCGATCTCGGCCAGAGCTTCGTAGACCTGCGTCTTGATTTCATCATTGATGCTGCGGCCGTCCTCGTAATACTGCGTGCAGGCTTCGGTGGAGATGGTGAAGCCCTGCGGAACAGGCATACCGAGGTTGGTCATCTCAGCGAGGTTGGCGCCCTTGCCGCCAAGCAGCTCACGCATGGAGCCATTGCCCTCTGAGAAAAGGTAAACATACTTCATTGATCTGGTTAACCCCTTTCTTTGTGTGGAAACGGTATTTCACTGCCGTTTCAATCGCTTTGTATTTTTTGATTTCACTGCGTAGTCAAATATAACACAGGTTTCACGGATTTGCAATTATTTTCCGCAAAAAAATGAAAAAAACGCCTGAAATAATTTGAATAAAAAACTTTTTTCTTCGCAAATAGTTTTTGTATATTTCGACGGAAGATTTATATTTTTGAAGCCATTCTGCCGCAAAATTGCAAAAAAGAGGGCGTTTCCCTCCCACGGAAACGCCCTGCGGCACATTTTTGCAGTTTTCCCCTCCGATTCAACCGGCGCGGTTCGGCAGGCGGATGGTCAGGACAATTTCGGAATCCGTCTCCTCCTGCGAGGCCTCCGCGCGGATGCCCGCGCCGCGGATCAGGTCGAGATTGTGGTTGACGCTGTTGATAAACAGCCGCACGTCCCGCACGATCAGCTTGCGGATGCCCTTTTTCGGCTCCTCCTGCTGCCGCTTTTTCGTCAGCAGCGATTCGATGTACTCCTCCGTCTTGGCCACGTTCATCTGCTGCCGGATCACCACGGCCAGCGCGTCCAGCCGCTCCTTTTCCGTCGGCAGGCGCAGCAGCGCCCGCGCATGGCGCTCGGACAGGCCGTTTTCCCGCAGCGCCGCCAGCACCGCCGGGCTGTGGCGCAGCAGGCGCAGCTTGTTGGCCACCGCGCTCTGGCTCTTGCCCACCTTGGCGGCCGCCTGCTCCTGATTCAGTCCGTACTGCCGCATCAGCCGCGCCAGTCCTTCCGCCTCCTCGATGTAGTCCAGATCCCGGCGCTGCAAATTCTCCACCAGCGCCACCATGCCGGACTGCTCCTCGTCCACGCTCAGCAGGATGCAGGGAACCTCCGTCAATCCCGCGAGCTTTGCCGCGCGCAGGCGGCGCTCCCCCGCCACCAGCTCATACGCTCCGCCTCTGCGCCGCACCGTGAGCGGCTGCAAAATTCCATACGTCCGAATGCTCGCCGCCAGCTCCTGCAAGCCGCCCGAATCAAAAATTTTCCGCGGCTGCGATGGATTCGGCTGAAGCTGTTCTACCGGCAGATAGAGGATCCGGCCGCTTTCCAGCAGTCCCCTGCCCCTTCGCATCTGTATTCCTCCTTTGTTTCCCTTGCGGCGCCGCTCCCACACGGCGCCGTGGTGTCCCCGTCTTTTATTCTAACGGCTTTCGGTGCGAAAACGCACGAAACGGAGGGAGCAAAACACAATAAATTGCGCAGCTGTTTTATTTCTCCCACAACATCTTGGGAAATACGTGGGAAATAGTCCTTTCGGGCGCGCAGGCGCGAAAAAACGCGGCACGGGGAAAGCCCATGCCGCGAATTAAGATTTTTATTCCATTTCAAATTCCATCACAACGGGGTTGTGATCGGTGAAGCCGAAGCCCTCGTCGCGTGTTTCCACGCTGACGACCTTGACATTCGGTGAAACGATAAAGCCGTCGATGACATAATACTGCGTCAGGCTGCTCGATTCGTCGAGCGGCTGATTGAGCAGGCGGCAGGTCGGCGTGGAGGCGTCATAGACATAGCGCCAGCCCTCCGGGAGCGTATTCTCCAGCGTGCCGGGCTGCCAGCCAGAGCTGTCCTTGATCGGATAGCGGGATTCGACACCGGGGAAATACTGGTTGAAGTCGCCGCCGGCAATCACGTAGTTGCCCTTTTCGTACTCCTCCTGTAAAATCTTCATGAGCGCCTCCGTCTGTGCGGCCTTGCCTTCGCCGTCGTCATAGGCCTCCAGATGCAGGTTCACAATGACCAGCTCCTGCTGCTCGGCTTCCTCCGTCCTTCCGGCGACGGGCAGGCGCGTGACGAGCAGGCAGCGCTTGAGGTTGGCAATGCGCAGGGGCCAGGAGAAGGGATTCGGCAGGCTGTAGCGCGTTGCGCTGTCGATATCATAGGCGCTGTAGGTCGCAAGGCCGGAATGAACCTCGCCGATCGTGGGCAGCGGATAGGGCACATATTCGCAGGAATAGTTGAGCGCGTAGCGGCTCTCGTAGCGGCCGAGATCGTATTCGTACTGCCGCCACTGGTCGAGCTGATAAGATCTCTTTGATCCGGTGTCGACCTCCTGAAGCAGGATCAGATCCGCATTGGCAGAGCGGAGGATGTCCTCAATGCCGGCCATATTCTCGCGCACCAGCTCCTCGGATTCCGGGTTCACGCCCTTGCCGCCGTCCATGAAAAAATCCGCGTCGCGGCCGAGGCCGCCGTAGCCGGTGTTGAGGGTCATGATGCGCAGCGTCTGCCGCGGCACGGTCTGTGAGGACTCATAGTTGCCGCGCGAGGCATTCTCGGAATAGGCCGGACGGTATTCGACAATCGTCAAATGACCCACCACGCCTCCCACGACAAGTGCGACGGTCAGAAGCACAACCACGACCCACTTGGTCGTTTTTAACGTGATTCTCGCCCAGCGTGGCAGAGATTTCCTCTGCTTTTTCGGTGCTTCTCGTTTTCTCGCAGGCTGCTGCGGCAGCTGCTCCGGCTGCACCGGCGTGTAAATGCCCGTCGGCGCACTGTCGAGCTGCGGCTCTGCGGCTCCGACGGGAGCCTGCTGCTCCTGCGCAAATTGTTTCTGTTCTTCCATGGCTCCCGCCTCCTGTGGTTTCTTTTTCCTATCATAGCACGCTTTTGCCGACTTCGCAAGCGAAACTCGCAAAGCAGCCGTACAATCCTATAATTTGACGGCGCACAGCGAAAAATGTTCCATTTGGCGAATATCCGCATGAAATTTTTGTGTTTTGCCGCCGCTCTTGCAATTTCGCGAAGAAAATGGTAAAATAGATTGAATTGAAAGCAAGGGAGCGATCCGCTTGGCAAAGAATATTACCCGCATCGTACTGACCGGCGGCCCGGCAGCCGGCAAGACCACCCTGATCAGCCGAATCCTGAAGGAATTCAAGCAGGACGACGGCTGGAAGGTCATCACCATCCCGGAAACCGCCACGGAGCTGATCTCCGGCTTCGGCATCAAGCCCTTCGGCAACTGCGTCTCCATGCTGGATTTCCAGTATTTTGTCATTGCAGACCAGATCCACAAGGAGAAGCTCGCGCTCAAGGCCGCGAACATGGTCCCGGAGGAAAACGTCCTCGTGATCTACGACCGTGCGCTGCTGGACGACAAAGCCTATATCTCCGACGACGAATTCCGCGAGGTGCTTGGCAGCTTCGGCAAGACCGAGGAGGAGGTCATGGCGGGCTACGATGTCGTGCTGCATCTGGTCTCCTGCGCCAAGGGCGCGGAATTTGCCTATAACTACGGCAACGAGGCGCGCTATGAGCCGCTGGAGGTCGCGCGCGAAAAGGACGATCTGGCGCTGCGCGCCTGGTCGAAGCATCCGAATCTCAAGGTTATCGACAACTCCGTGGACTTTGAGGATAAGATCGCCCGCGGTCTGCGCGCGGTCTACGAGGCCATCGGCCAGCCCATGCCCGAGGAGATCTGGCACAAGTATCTGATCGAGCTGCCCGACGTGGACGCGCTGGTGCGCAACTATCACGCCGCCGGTATCGACATGATGCAGACCTACCTCTCCCAGACGAGTCCGAATATCGTCCGCCGCATCCGTCAGCAGAAAAACGGCAACGAATACCTCTATTTCTATACGGAAAAGCACTACACCGGCGACGGTCAGTGGGAAACGGAAAAGCCCATCTCCAGCAAGGAATATATCCAGTACCTGATGGAGGGCGACGTCAGCCTGCACGCCGGCCAGCGCAGCAAAGATGGAAAC
>CAKUMR010000132.1 GCA_934667865.1 uncultured Oscillospiraceae bacterium
AACCACGACGACCCCATTCAGGCGGTCATGGAGCAGAGGGATTCCTCTCTGGTCGCCGGGATCCAGCGTCTGCGCCGTGACGAGGAGATCGGCGGCATGATCACCGCCGGCAGCACCGGCGCAGCCTTCGTCGCCGGCATCACCTTCCTCGGGCGGCTGCACGGCGTGCGCACCCCGACGCTTGCCACCTTCCTGCCCTCCGAAACCGGCCGCGACATCTGCCTTGCCGACTGCGGCGCAAACGTCGACTGCAAGCCCGACCGTCTGGCCGGCTTTGCCCAGCTCGCCGTTGCCCTGATGCAGAGCTACGGCGTGGAAAAGCCCCGTGTCGGCCTGCTCTCCGTCGGCGTGGAGGAGGGCAAGGGCAGCCACTTCGTGCAGGAGGCCTACGAGCTGCTTGCGCAGCTTCCCATCGACTTTGCCGGGAACATGGAAGCGCGCGACGCGCTGAGCGGAGAATATGACGTGATCGTCAGCGAGGGCTTCTCCGGAAACGTCCTGCTGAAGACGGTGGAGGGCACGGGACTGCTTGCAGGTGCGCGCCTGCGTGCAAGGCATGACCCCGCCGTGGATGCCGCAGCGGCGGAGCTGATGCAGGAGCTGAACTTCTCCCTGCGCGGCGCGTCCATGTTCCTCGGCCTGAAAAAGCCTCTCTTCAAGGCGCACGGCAGCGCAGGCGCGCACACCGTGCCGAACGCCGTGCGGCAGATGCTGCGCTTTGTGCAGACGGATTACCCCGCCCATTTCGCCGCGCTCATGGCTTGACATTTTCCGCTCCCTGCGATATAATACCGCCGAACGCACAACAGATCATTCTTCGGGGTGCCGGATGCTTCCGGCTGAGATTGGGCGGCAGACGTCCTGACCCGCAAACCTGATACGGTTAATACCGTCGTAGGGAAAGATGCAGACTTTATTTCCGCGCTGCTTCCTAGAACGGTTTGCAGTGCGGAATTCTTTTTTCGGAGGCATATTATGCGTCACAAGAAGCTCCTTGCACTCTGCGAGTGCGCCATCTTCACCGCCATGGCAATCGCCCTGAGTTATCTGAAAATCCCCATCGGACTGGAATTCGGCGGCTTCGGCGGCTCCATCGACCTGGTCATGATCCCGCTGATTCTCTGCGCCATCCGCTGGGGCTGGACCTGGGGTCTCGGCACCGGTCTGGTTTTCGGCACGCTGAAGTTCTTCCTTGCCGGCGGCACCGCGGTCAACTGGCAGTCCATGCTGCTGGACTACAGCGTCGCTTATATGTTTGTCGGCTTCGCCGGTCTGTTCCGCGGCAAGTCCAAGACTGCATGGCTGGCTGCGCTGGTCGGCTGCCTTGCCCGCTTTGTCATCCACTTCATCAGCGGCATCACCATCTACGCCGAATACGTGACGGATCTTTTCGGCCTGCACATAACAAATCCATGGGTCTATTCCGTCCTGTACAACGGCTCCTATATGCTGCCGAACACCATTCTGGCCGTCGTGGTCATCGCGCTGCTTTCCGTGCCGCTTGGCAAGTATATGCGCGGCGAAGCAAAGATTTGAATTTTGCTTGTGTTCCCCCGTCTTTCGGTCGAAAGGCGGGGGATTTTTCTTCCGTCCGTCCTGCCTTTACTTTTTTTGCGGTTTGTTGTAAAATAGAGAAAAAACACGAATGGAGGGTCGGGTATGAACTGTATCCGCTGCGGCCGCCGGATTCCGGAGGGGCAGGTTTTTTGTGAGGATTGCGCGGGTGTCGTTGACGAGCCCCTGCGCGACTCCCCCTATATGTCGAGGCACATCACCCTGCCGGAGCACCGGGCGGAGATTCCCGGCACAGCGCCCGCCCCGGCGAAAAAGGCGCAGCAGAAGAAGGCGCCCTCTCCCTTTCGGCGGAAGCTGAACCGCATGACCGCCGCTGTTGTGCTGCTGGCGATCTTCTGCGCAGCGCTGCTCGGTGCCTGCGGCTACGGCGTTTACTTTTACTTTGGCCGTTTCCAGCAGGAGCGCAACCGTCTGCGCGTGCAGGAGGAGGAGCTGAATCGCCGCGCCGTGGAGGTCGGGCAGATGCAGGTTGAGCTGGTGGACACGCGCGATGCGCTCACCACCGTGCAGCAGGAGCTTTCCGACCGCGACCGAACCATCACAAAGCTGGAGCAGGAGCTGAACATTTACCGGATGCAGAATTCCGAAACTGAACTGAGCATCCGCGAATTGCAGGAGGATAATCTGCGTCTGGTGCAGGAGAACAGCGACGCTTCCAAGCAGCTCGACGATTGGATAGCCAAGGCGGAGAGTCTGACCTCTCAGCTTGGCACGGTCACCAAGGAGCGCGACCGGTTGGTACGCAAGTCGGATTTCGTCGACGAACACGTTGCCTTCATCGAAAACGACGGCACCGGCTACTACCATGTCTACAGTTGCCCCCACTTCAAGGAAGAAAGCTACTGGGCGTTCAGCGTCAATCTGGCCATCTCGCGCGGCTATACGGCCTGTCCTTATTGTCATTAAGGCTTGCATTTTTGACCTGCGCGCGTTATAATAGTGTTCGCTGTATCGGCGAAACGTCTTATCACAGGACAAAA
Source organism: uncultured Oscillospiraceae bacterium (assembly GCA_934667865.1). The sequence continues at coordinate 2,556 of CAKUMR010000132.1, forward strand.
GGAGGGATGTGGATGAAGAGCAAGGACTGGCTGCTGCGTCTGACGCTCTGTCTGGCGGTCGGCGGTTTGGGCATGGCCGGCATCATGTGTCTGTTTGTCGGCTTCGGCTTCAGCACGGTGATCGGCAAGGAAGCGGTTTTCCTGTACTGGCTCCTGCAAGGTGCCAATGTCGTTGTCATGCGCATCCGGGAAGCTGCGCTGCTGCGCTCTGCGCAGGCGCCCACCCCCTCGAAGCGGATGCGAATTCTGCGGCTGTCTGCCGCGTGGCTCTGGCGTCTTGGCTCCGTCACGCTGCTGGCCTCTATGGTCTTTGCCCTGTGCGGGATGCTTCTGAGCAGTCCTCCGGTCGTTCTGACCTGTTGGATCGGCTTCTTTGCCACTCTGATCGGTTGGCTGGGTCGCCTGATGACCTTCCATCGGGTTCGGCAGTCCTCCATCGCACTCGCAATGGAGAAAACACGGACTCAAAAATAATCCTTCCTGATACGCTGTAGCTCATAAAGCAGCGGGACATCCGGTCAAGCCGGTATGCCCCGCTGTTCTTTCTGCATAAGCGCCAAAAATCCCGCCCGCCGGAATTCCGGCGGGCGGGACTGACTTATGCTTATGCGTTTATGCAGCTTCGTTCAGAAGCAGGCGAGGTTTAGTTCTCTTCCTTCTTCTTGCGGGCGATCAGGCAGAGGCCTGCGCCGAGCAGAACCACAGAGGACAGGCCGGTGACCATAAAGACTTCGACACCGTTGTCGCCGGTCTTGGGGCTGCCGGGCTTCATTTCCTTGGTGATCGTGATACGACCCTGCGTCTTCTCGTACTTCGCCGCAGTGATAACGCCGTTAAGACCCTCGGTGATGTACTCCATCAGAACCTCGTCCAGAGGCAGGCCGGTGTCAAACTGCGCGGAGGCGCTTGCAAATGCATAGTAGGTGTCGCCGCCGGCTGCGAGGAAGTTGTTGGTGATAACGGCATAGGTGGCCTTCGGATCGAAGGGCTTGCCGTTGACCTCCTGGATGCTCACACGGTTGATGGACTTGGGTCCATAGTAGGTGGAGTCGGGATAGAGCGTGTCATTCTTCGCATAGGGCTTGTTCACGTCGATCGTGAACTTGATGCCGGAGACCTGCGGGAAGCCGCCGACTGCCTCAGGCGTGCTGTAGGTGGAGGCTTCCAGAGCTTCCAGCAGTTCAGCGCCGGTGACGTAGACGACTGCGAGGGTGTTGCCGAAGGGCAGCACGGTGTTGACGTCCTTCATGCTGACATCGCCCTTGGCGATCGGAGCACGGATGCCGCCGCCGTTGGTGATGGCAAGGATGTTTTCCTTCGGGACGGTGATCTCGCTGGTGTCCTGACCGATCTTCCACATCATGGCGTCGGTGATCAGGTCGCCGAGGTTGGTTTCCATCGTGCGGTTGCCGGGCGCCTTGTCGCCGTTCAGATCGACCTCGCTCTTTGCAAAGGGCTTGCCGAACTCTGCGTCGATGGCATCCATAATTGCCGCTGCGGCAGCCTGAACCGTCGCATTCATCGGACGGTCATTCTCTCTGTCGCTAATCTTCTTGTTGCCGAGATCCTTCCAGACGATCGCTTCGAGATAGTTCTTCTCGATCTTCTTGGTAGCGTTGTCGATCACGATCACGCCGATGTTATTGAAGTTGCTCTTGGTGGACTGGATGGGCTCGCCTTTTTCGCCCTTGGTCATCTTGGTGTGGGAATGACCGTCAATCACAAAGTCGATGCCCTTGACGTTCTTGTAGAGGTCATAGGAGCGGTTCGGCTCGGACTCGCCGTCCACGCCAAGGTGCGCAAGGCAGACGATGATG
>CAKUMR010000133.1 GCA_934667865.1 uncultured Oscillospiraceae bacterium
ATGCCGCCCTTGGCGGTGCCGTCCAGCTTGGTCAGCGCAATGGCTGTCACGCCTGCGATCTCCTTAAACTGCTTTGCCTGCATCAGGCCGTTCTGGCCGGTCGTTCCGTCGAGCACCAGCAGGACTTCCTTGTCCGCGTCCGGCAGCTCGCGGTCGATGATGCGGGAAATTTTTCCGAGCTCGTTCATCAGGTTCGCCTTGTTGTGCAGGCGGCCGGCCGTATCGCAGAGGATGACATCCGTCCCTCTGGCCTTCGCCGCCGAGATCGCGTCATAGACCACGGAGGCCGGGTCCGCACCCTCGTGCTGGCGCACGATGTCCACGCCGGAGCGGTTGGCCCAGATCTCAAGCTGGTCCGCAGCCGCCGCGCGGAAGGTATCCGCGGCGCACAGCAGGACCTTTTTCCCCTGCGCGGAAAGCGCGTGGGAGAGCTTGCCGATCGTGGTCGTCTTGCCGACGCCGTTGACGCCGATCACCAGCACGACGGACGGGCGGGTGCCCAGCTTCAGCGCGGTATCGCCCACGTTCAGCATCTGCACCAGAATGTCCTTGAGCGCATTGCGGATCTCCTCCGCGTCGCGCAGCTTTTCCTCCTTGACGCGCTCCCGCAGCAGCTCGACCGCCTTGCAGGACGTTTCCACGCCCATGTCGGCAAGGATCATGCTCTCCTCTAATTCTTCGTAGAATTCCTCGTTTGCGCCGGAAAAGCCGGAGAAAATGCCGCCGAAGGTATTGGCCATCGCGGTTCTCGTCTTTTTCAGGCCGTTTTTGATTTTTTCAAAGAAACCCATTTTTCTATTCCTCCGTGATAATGCCGAGCGTCTGCTCCATTTCGTTCAGATTCAGGTGCAGGATCTTGGAAACGCCTTGCTCCTGCATGGTCACGCCGTACAGCACGTCCGCTTCCTCCATCGTGCCGCGGCGGTGCGTGATGACGATGAACTGCGTATTGCCGCTGAAGGCGCGCATATAGCTGGCGAAGCGCTCCACGTTCCGGTCATCCAGTGCCGCGTCGATCTCGTCGAGCATACAGAAGGGCGTCGGACGCACCTTCAAGATTGCAAAGTAAAGCGCAATCGCGACAAAGGCCTTCTCGCCGCCGGACAGCAGTGTGATGGTCTTGAGCTGCTTTCCGGGCGGCTGCACGCGGATCTCAATGCCGCAGGTCAGCGGCTGCGACGGGTCCTCCAGCTCCAGTGAGGCCTTGCCGCCGCCGAACATTTCGGTGAAGGTCTGGCCGAAATAAGTATTGATCTTGGCAAATTCCGTCGTGAAGATCTCCGTCATCTGCTTCGTGATGTCCTGAATGATGCCTTCCAGATCGCGCTTGGAGGTCAGCACATCGTCGCGCTGCCCCGCCAGATACTCATAGCGCTCATTGACGCGGGCGTATTCCTCGATCGCGCCGAGGTTCGGCGTACCAAGGGCGGAGATTTTTCGTTTCAGCTCGCTGACGCGCTTGGCTGCCGCCGCTGCGCTTTCGATCTCCGCCGCAGCCTGCGGCGCGGTGCTGCGCGTCAGCTCATAGCTTTCCCAGAGCCGGTCGATGATCTGCTTTTCCTCCATCTCTGCGGAGGTCTTTTTCGCTTCCAGACGGGCGCTTTCGCGCTCCATATTCAGAATGTCGCGGTTTTTATTCTGCGCATCCTTCTCTGCGGCGGTCTTTCTGGCTTCGACCTGCTTGCGCTCCTCCAGCGCCGTTTTCAGCTCCTCGCGCTTTGCCTCCGTCGCGGCGGTCTGCGCCTGCAGCGCATCCTCACGCGACTTGATCTGCGCTTCCACCCTGGCCAGCTCGCCGGAGTAGGCCTCGATCAGCGCCAGCTTCTGCGCGCGGTCGCCGCGCATTGCCTGCTCCAGCCCCTGCAAACGGTGGATGGAATCCTGCGCGGTCGCCTTTTCCGCGTCCAGCGACGCGATCTGCATCCGGATGGCCGTCAGCCGTTCGGACAGGCGGCTGCTCTGCTCCGCTGCGACGCTCTGCCCGTCCGAGAGGAGGTTCAGTTCCTTCGCCGCCGCTTCGATTTTATGGTTCAGCTCTTCGATCTGGGCATCCAGCTTCGTTTTCCGTTCCTGATCCGCCCGATCTCTGGCCGCAAGGGAATCCAGCTCCCCCTGCGTGGAGGAGATCGTATCGCTGATCGCGCCGTACAGCGCGGCATACTGCTTTTCCTCACCCTGCAGGCGCAGGACCTCGTCCTCCGCCGTGCGCAGGCGGCCTTCCTCGGCGGAAAGCTCAAATTCCACCTGCTGCACCTGCCGGGTAGCCTCCGTCAGCTCGTTTTTCAGCCCGTCCAGCTTCTGCGACAGCGTGTCGCGCTGGCGCTTCAGGCGTTCGATCTCATTGGCGCGGGACAGGATGCCCGCATTTCTGGAAACCGAACCGCCCGTCATGGAGCCGCCGGCGTTGATGACCTGTCCGTCCAGCGTGACGATGCGGAAGCGGTGGCCGAAGCGGTTCGCCATAGCGATCGCCGCGTCCATATCCTCCGCGATCACGGTCTTTCCCAGAAGATTGCTGATCACGCCGGCATATTTTTCCTCGCACTGCACCAGCTCGGAGGCAATGCCCGCAAAGCCGCGCGACTGCTCCACGCCCTTTTCGTTCAGCGGGCGCGGGCGGATAACGCTGATGGGTAAAAAGGTCGCGCGTCCGCCGTCCGAACGTTTCAGATAGCTGATCGCAGCCTTTGCGGCGGCCTCGTCCGTCACAACGATCTGCTGCATCGCGCTGCCGAGCGCGATCTCGATGGCAATGGCAAATTCGTCCGCCACGCGGATGAGCTTGGAAACCGGCCCTTCAATGCCGCGCAGCGCGCCGCGCTTTCCCTCCTGCATCACCACACGGACGGCCTTGGAAAAGCCCTCGTACTCGCGTTCCATTTCCTCAAAAACCTTGAGCTTCGCGGAAACGGTATCCAGCGATACCGCCGTGTCGCTCGTCTGCTTCTGCAGCTGATCGCGGCGCTCGGCGCGCGTTCTGGCGCGCAGGCGGTAGCCTTCAATGGTATTTTTTGCAGCGGTGGCTTCGTCCTGCGCATCGGCAAGCGCCCGTCTGCTCTGGTCAAGCTGTTTTTTTGTCTGATCGCAGCGCTCGGTCGCTGCCGCGGCATCCGACTGCGCCTGCACGCGGCGCTCCTCGTTCAGCCGCATGGCATCCAGCAGCGCCGCAAGGTCGGCCTGCCGGCCGGAAAGCTCCGCACGCCGCTGTTCCTGCTCTCCGCGCAGGGTCAGGTACTGCCGGGTGATGCCGTCGGCGGAATCCGCAAGGCGCTTGCCCTCGGCCTCCGCGCCGCGCTGCTCCTGCTCCGCATCGCCGCGCTGCTGCGCGATCTCGGCGATGCGCTTTTCCAGCGAAGAGATCTGCTCGGCGATGCCGCCGCTGCGGCTGTCCTGCTCGGAAAGCTCCTGCTGCACGCGCCGGATATTGGCGCGGCTGTTCTCCGCGTTGGTCTGCAAAACGGCGATCCCGCTGCGGATCTCCTGCGTCTGCGCCTCCATCTGGCTGATCGCCTCGCGGAGCTGGTCGGTCTGCAAATCGCGGTTGTGCAGATCGAAGGTCAGTGTTTCGGAGGTCACATAGAGGTGATCGAGCGCTTCATGCTCGCGCTGCAAAATGAAAACCGCCGAATTATAGTCCTCCTCCGCCTTGCGCGCGGTTGCGCTGAGGCGCTCCAGATTCTGCAAAAACAGCGCGACCTCCACGCCCTTGAGCTCCTCGCGCAGCGCCAGATATTTCTGTGCTTTTTCCGACTGCTCCTTCAGAGGGCCGACCTGCAATTCCAGCTCTGAAATCTTGTCCCCGATGCGCAGCAGGTTGTCCTGTGTCGTCGCCAGACGGCGCTCCGTTTCCTCCTTGCGGTGGCGGTACTTGGAAATGCCCGCCGCTTCTTCAAAGATTTCGCGGCGATCCGTGCTTTTCAGAGACAAAATCTCGTCGATACGGCCCTGAGAGATGTTGGAATAGCCCTCGCGGCCGAGGCCGGTGTCCATGAACAGTTCGTTGATGTCGCGCAGACGGACGCTCTGGCGGTTGATATAGTATTCGCTCTCACCGGAACGGTAATACCGGCGCGTGATCATCAGCTCGTCCGCGTCGTATTTCAGTGCGCGGTCGGAATTGTCGAGCAGCAGCGTCACCTCCGCAAAGCCCACCGGGCCGCGCTTCTGCGTGCCGCCGAAAATGACGTCCTCCATCTTCTGGCCGCGCAGCGAACGGGAATTCTGCTCGCCCATGATCCAGCGGATGGCGTCTGAAATATTCGATTTTCCGCTTCCGTTCGGCCCGACAATCGCCGTGATGTCATGTCCAAACGAAACGGTCGTTTTATCTGCAAAGGATTTAAAGCCCTGAATTTCAAGCTGCTTCAGAT
>CAKUMR010000134.1 GCA_934667865.1 uncultured Oscillospiraceae bacterium
GGCCCGTGCAGCTCAAGCTGCTGGGCTATACCGCGCCCTATTACGACGGCGCCGACCTGCTGATCGCCGCGGACTGCACCGCCTTTGCCTGCCCGGACTTCCATCAGAAATACCTGAAGGGCCGCACGGTGCTGATCGGCTGTCCGAAGCTGGATGCGGCCAATTACGCCGAGAAGCTGACGGCCATCTTCCGCCACAACAATGTGCGTTCCGTCCTTGTCACGCGGATGCAGGTCCCCTGCTGCGGCGGCCTGCCCTTTGCGGTGCAGCAGGCGATCGAGGCCAGCGGAAAGGACATCCCCATGCAGATCGTCATTCTCTCGCCGAACGGGAGCGAAGTCGATGGATGATCTATTGAGTGCCGCGGTCGGCCTTGCCCGCGCGCTGGACACCGCGCCGGACGCGGAGGGGATGCGCGTGCTGTGCGCCGCGCTGCACGACGGCGGCGCGGACGCGCCGGAGCGTCTGCGGGCGGAAAAATGGCGCATCTCGCCGGACTGCCGCACCTGCGCCGCCCCCTGTGGGCGCAAGGCGGATTATGATGAGACACAGGCCGTGCAGGATGCGCCGGAAACGCGCGAGGCCAAGCGCGCCGCATGGGAAGCGCTGCTGTGCTATGTCCGTTCGCGCACCCCGGCGCAGTACGACGCCGAGGCCGTGCTGCGGCTGGTATTCTATCTTGGCGAAAGCTGGGTGGCGCCGGAGGATCTCACGCGCTGCCTGCAAGCGCTGACATAAATTTCAATATAGAAATATAGAGGAGCTGCTGTGCCTTTCGGCACAGCAGCTTTTTGCTTATTGTTTGATCGCTTACGCCTTCTGGCGCTTTTTCAGCAGCACCAGAACCGCCAGCGCCAGCATGGAGGCGCTGCCCAGCGTGAGCCAAAGAGCGAGATCCATCCCGTCGCCCGTCTTGGGGCTGGAGGTGATCTTTTCGTGCTGCACATAGCCGCAGACGGTGCAGGTGCGCTCGCGCTCCCCTGCTTCCTTGTCCGTGGCGGGCTTGGTCACGTTCCATTCGCCATAGGTGTGCGGCTTGCGCTCGGTCGTTTCGCCGCAGGAGCAGGCCGTCCAGTGACCGTTCTCGTCATAGGCCGGGAGGAAGCCATGGACATGGCCGCTCAGCTCGACGTCCGTCATGTTATACAGAGCGGTCTTGCCGTCGAGCATCCGGAAGTACGCCGCCAGCGCCAGATAGCACTGCTCGGTGGACATCTGGTCAGCCGTCTGGGCATCGGCATAGCCGAAGCTGCCCTTGCCGGTGTAGAAGCGGCACACGGCCTCCAGCACGGAGGCGCCGTTCTTCACGAAGCGCTCGTCCTTGAGGGCGTCGATGTTCAGCGCGGACAGGGCAATGACGACCTGCGCAGCGGTATTACTGTTGTTGCTGCCCCAGGAGGCGAAGCCGCCGTTCTCCTCCTGCATGGAGGAAAGAAGCTCGATCGCCTTTTGCGTCGCCGCCGCAACGCGCTCGTCGGACTGATAGGGCGCCAGCGCCTGAAGCGCCATTGCCGTCAGGTCGACGTCGGCGTTTTCGTCAAAGGACCAGCCGCCGTTATCGAGCTGTGCGCTGAGGATGCAGTCGAGCAGCGCCTCGCGGGTGGTCTGCTTCGTGCTGTCGTCGTTCTTGGGAACGTCGTAGTCGTGGCTGTCCAGCGCCAGCAGTGCGAAGATCGGGCCGTTGATGCCCTGTTTCTTGATGTAGTTCAGGTCGCTCAGGCCACGCAGCAGGTTGTGTCCGCCCACATCGGTCACGTCGTAGCCGGCTGCGGTCAGGGCGAGAATCAGGCGGGAGTTGTCCGTGGACACTCTGGGGCTGAGCTGACCCTTTTCGTTGATGTGCTCCTGCACATACTTCACGACGTTCTGATAATACTCCTCGTTGGTTGCAAAGCCGCTGCGGGCAAGACCCAGCACCAGCCATTCGCCGCCGACGGAGCCGACCTGCGGCGCGTTGGCCTGTGCGGCCGCATTGAGCGTCGCGCCGGTCTGCTCGTAGATGTCGCGGATGGACGCAAGCGTCTTTTCCTCCCGCGACTGGCCGCGCTCGATCTTGAGCAGGTAGACCACAGGTTCCTTGTCGCCGTTCTGCACGAGCACGCGGACGAGGCGCTCGCCGGTTTCCGGAACGCTCACCGTCACGCTCTCGCCGGAGGCGACGCGGGTGTTGTTGATGTAGATGTTGTCGTCTTCCGCCGTGCCGTTGACGCTCAGTGCAAGCTCGCTCATGCCGTCGGCGCTGACGTGGCAGACCTGCTCGGTCAGCTCCACGGTCTTTTCATAGCTGCCGTTTGCAAGCGTCACGCCCGTGGGCTGTGCGGTCCTGCCGACGGCTTCTTCCTGCGCGGTGGTCAGCACAAGCTGGGTGACCTCGCTGGACTTTTCCTTGAACATGCCGGCCCAGATGTTGGAGGCCGTCGCGACCTTGACATAGTGGACATCCGTGAGCTTCACGGGGCTGCCGTTGGCATCCACCGCCCATGCAAGGTCAAAGCCGTTGCTCTTCGTCGGCTTCTCCACATAGGGGTTGACATCCGCGCCGATGGTGCCGTTTGCATAGTAGTCGGCATAGCCGAATTTTGCACGGGCGGCAAAGGAAGACATCTGGCTCGTGCCCATGACGGTGCCGTCCTCCTGCGACTTGAACAGCACGCCGGTGAAGGTGTAGCTGTCGCAGCTGCCGACGTCGTTCATGTAGTAGAGGGACTGCTTCGGCCATGCAACTGCCGCGGCGGCGATCATGGAATTGCCCTGATTGTCCGTCCACTCGGACATTCCGTCCGCGCGCTTGGTATAAGTGACGGTGTAATCCCAGATGGCCTTGTCCTCATAATGCTCGGAGCCTGCCAGCGCGAACCAGTTTTCTCCGTCCTCGGAAACATAGACCTGTCCGAGCTCGGCCATGCTGTCCTGATTGTTTTCCGAGCTGTTGCCGTAGACATAGAAATCAATGCCGTACTTGTTGTTCGGATTGTCCGTGATGGCGTTTTCGAAATAGTAGGTGATGTAGCCGCCGAAGTTGCCGAGGGATTTCAGCGATCCTGCCAGCGTGGCTTCCGGGCCAATGCCGAAGCCGCCCCAGCCTGCGCCGTTGGTGTACTGGCTGCCGATGCAGAGGTAGTCGACCACCTTGTCCGGGCCGGCGTACTTGCTCTTTGCAAGCAGCTTGATGCTGTAGGTATTCACCACGCCGCTCTCCGCCGTGACGATCAGCGTCTGTGCGGAGGTCGTGAGTGCCAGCGTGTAGACGCCGTTTTCGTCCGGGGTCTGCACGGTGCTGCCCAGCTTCACGGTCGCGCCCTCGCTCACGGTGTAGGTCAGAGTGCCCGTCGTTGTGCCGTTGGGCACGACGATGTTATAGGAATACTGCGCCGGGCTGAATTCGGGATACCAGTCGCCCTGCTCGGTCTTTGCCGTCAGCAGCTGCGCGTCCGCCGCGCTGACATCGAGCTGCACGACCTCAACGGTATATTCCGCAGGCTCGCCCTCGGCAAAGCCGTCCTTGCCCGCCTTGACGTTGTCCGTGTAGGTTTTGTCGTCGAGGATCTGGACCTTGACGGTCGCCTTGCCCCAGCTGAAGCCCAGCTTTTCGGTCGTGCCGCCGCCCTGCGGAAGCTCCGTCCAGCTTTCGCCGTCGGCACTGTAGCGCAGATGCTGATAGGCCGTGCTTGCGGTGAAGGTCAGGGAGAAGTTCTTTTCGTTTTCAAAGAGGAAGACGCGATAGCTGTAGTGCGTCGCGTTCGGGCCGGTCGTGCGGTTCGTGCCGCTCATCACATAGTTGCCGTCGGCATCCAGACGGAACACCGTACCCTCGGCATAGTTTTCGTACTTGGACGTTTCCAGCGCACGGCCGTCGGGGACGAGGAGAATGCCGCCGTAGGCGTCATTGTAGCCGCTGGCCTTGATGGCCTTGCTGGTGTCGCGCGGGCGCGTGACGTTGAAGGTATAGACCGTCTTCTTCGCGGGGTCGTTCTTGTCCGCGAGCGTGATGGTCATGACGGAAGCGTCAAAGGGCTGATCGGGCAGGGTGGTCGACTTGCCGCTGTTGACTGCGACCGTCTGCTTCTCGCCGTTCACGTCCGTATACTCCGCCGTGGCGGTGTACTTCTCGGTGTCATAGAGCGTCGTCGCCTGAAGCATCAGGGAGCTGGTCGAATAGGCTTTGATCGTAAGATCGTATTCCAGCTTCGTGGGCTGGAAGGTTTTCCCGGTCTTCCACGTGGAGAGCGGATTGGACATGAATTCCATTGCCTCAAAGTAGGGCGTCTCAGCGTCCGTGACGACGACCTTGATGCCGCCCTTGGTGCCGTTGTCGTCCGTGACGGTGATGAGGGAGGAGCCGACCGCCTGCGCGGTGAGCTTGCCGGTT
>CAKUMR010000135.1 GCA_934667865.1 uncultured Oscillospiraceae bacterium
CCAGCTTGTGCTTGGTGCCGTCCGGCTCGACGATGTAGGTGTTGTCGAGCTGACTGCACAAATCTCTGCGCACCGAGGCGATGTATTCCTTGCGCAGCGCGTCGCGTTCGCGGAGTTCCTCCTCGGTCAAGCCCTCGGCCTTTGCCTTGTGCGCAAGCTCATTGATGCGCCGGATGGTATCTTCTATCATAGCGATTCTCCTTAGCCTACGCCGAAGGAGAGCTGCGCGCTGACCTCGGCGGTTTTCAGATCGACTGCGCTGACGGAATCCGGCGCGCAGGCATAAAGGTAGCCGTTTTCAAAGAGGAAGGTGGTGCCGGAGTGAACGCTGATCTTCGGCAGGCCGACCTCGCGGATCTCGCCGTCCAGCGTCAGCAGATGCGCCGTGCCGTTCAGAGAGATCAGCGCGGCATTTGCCTGCTCCGAGCAGACGGCGAGGAAAAGACCGCCGTCAAAGGAATCCACCTTGAAACTGCCGGAGAAGGCATCGCCCTCCAGACGGGAAAGGAAGAGCCGCCCGTCGGAGGAGTAGAGGTTCAGAATGAGGTTGCCGTCCGGCAGAAGATGGTTCAGGCTTTCCACAAGCCCGCCGGGCTGCGTGACGGCCGGCTTGGCGGGGTCGGTCAGGTCAACGCAGAGCAGGGGCGCATTGGCGTCCTGCACGGAGGCATAGCAGTGGTCGGCACTGAAACAGACCGTGCCGAGCGGGGCATCGGGCAGCAGCTCGTCCGACTGTAAAATGGGCTGCATATTTTCCCCGAGCACCCAGAGCAGATTTTTCTGCACCTGTTCGCCGTCGAGCCGGTTGCTCCAGCCGTATTTTTCATCGGTGAAGATCTGGTAGTCGCTGCGCAGGATCGACGTCACCAGACGAAGATTCGTGCCCTCGGCGTCCATGGCCTGCACCTGACCTTCGATGTTATAGGAGTTCAGAAGGGTCAGAGAGTCGCCGCAGGAGAGCTTTTTGATCTCCGTCACGACCGAGGTGGCGTAATCCGTCACGGTATAGGGCGTTTCCGTGTGGGCTTCGCCCTCGGCGCTCAGACTGACCGGACGGGCCAGATAGACGCCGCTTTCGGAGATGGAGGTGTAGAGATTTCCATCCGTGAAGGCGCAAACGTCGGTGCGCTTCCCGTCGGCCAGTGAGATGGACGAAACCAGCGTGTAGGCAATGTTTGCGGGCTTCTCGCAGACGTAGATGCGGCTTTCCGGGACGGTCACGTCCGCGCCGTTGTCGCGCACGGTGGGGAGCGTCAGATTTTCGCTGTCCAGCCGGAAGGCGTCCACGGAGATCAGGTAGAGCATACCGTTATAGACTGCGGAATCCTGATAGACGCCGTCCTGCCCCAGATTGGCAAGCTGCACCGGCGCGGTGCGGTCTGAAATGTCATAGATCTTGGCATAGCTGTGCGCCGAGCTGGAAAGGCTGTCGCCCTCAAAGACGACGGATTGATTTGTCACGACGGCCAGCCGGTCGCCCTCGACATAGAGCGCACTGGAGAATTCATAGGCATCGCCCTCCGTCGTTTTTTCCGTGGCGAAATTTGTGGTGGAGAGCAGGGAAACGCTGCTGCCCTGCGCGGAGAGGATCATGAAATCGGAATTGCTGAGCACGTACAGATAGCCGTCCTGATAGACTGCGCTGTCGGTTTGGTTCAGAAATTCCACATTGGACGGTGCAGCCGACTGCAAGGCCGTGTCGTCGTTCTGCTGGACGATCTCCGAGAGAGAATCGATGATCTTCTGCGCATTTTCGGCAGGAACCGGCGCGGGAAGCGAAGAAGGGGAAAGATCAGGCAGGCCCGCGACCTCCTTCGCGCCGCATCCGCCGAGGAAAACCAGCAGGAGCGCAGCGAACAGGGTCAGAGCCAGTGTTCTTTTAAGCATTTTGGGGTTACTCCATTCTGTGAAAAAATTGCCGATCGGGTCTGTTTGACAGGCCCAATATCCAATAATATAGTCTTATTTGCGCGATTTGTCAAGAAGCCGGAGAATCCCGCGCCGCAGCCGTGCGGAACCTACTTGTCAGGAGGACGGAAATCGAATATAATATCAGACATAGACGGACAACGGAGGCAGAGTATGAAAGTGATCATTGTCGGCGGCGGCGCATCCGGCCTGATGGCGGCGCTGACTGCGTTGGAACGCCCGGATGTAAGGGTCATCCTGCTGGAACGACAGGCGCGGGTCGGGCGCAAGCTGCTGGCCACGGGCAACGGCCGCTGTAATCTGACAAACCGGAATCTGACACCGGAAAACTATCACGGTGAGAACGCCGGATTCTGCGAATACGCGCTTTCGCGCTTCGGCCCGGAGCAGACGCTTGCGTGGTTCCGTGCGCTCGGCCTGCTGACGGCGGCGGAGGAGGACTCCGGCCGCGTCTATCCCGTCAGCGACAGTGCGAACAGTGTAGTGGATGTGCTGCGGCTGGCGCTTGCGCAGCGGGAGAACGTCGAACTGCGCGTGGGCTGCGAGGTGCAGGCGCTGCGGAAGAAAAGAGGAAAATTCGAGGTCGTGCTCCCGGAGGAAACGCTGACGGGTGAAGCCGTGATCGTCTGCGCGGGCGGCTGCGCAGGCGGTAAGCTGGGCGGGACGGAGCTGGGCTACCGTCTGCTCGAGGGCATGGGCCACCACCGCACGCGGCTCTGCCCGGCGCTGGTGCAGCTTCGCACGGACACGACCTATGTGCGCGCGCTCAAGGGCGTGCGCTGTGACGCGCGTGTCATATACCGCGCACAAGGAACGGCGGAGGAGCGCCGCGGCGAGGTGCAGTTCACGGAGTACGGCGTCAGCGGCCCGGCGATTTTTGAGCTGTCGCGCGCCGTGTCGGTGCATCCCGTGCCGGGGACGCTGCTTCTGGATCTCCTGCCGGAGGTTTCCGAGAAGGAGCTGCTCGCGCTCCTGAAGGCCAGATGCACCGGGACACCGGGATGGAGGGCTGAGGAGCTGCTGACCGGCTTTGTCCACAACCGGTTGGGAAAGACGCTCCTGCGAAGCTGCGGAGTCTCCTTTGAAACGGACTGCTCATGCCTTTCGGCGGACATGCTGCAAGCCGTCTGCCGGGCGGTCAAGCATTTTGCGATCGAAGTAAAGGGAACGATGGGAATGGATGGCGCACAGGTTACGGCCGGTGGCATCCGCACCTCCGAGTTTCGAGCGGATACCATGGAAAGCCGCCTCTGCCGCGGACTGTACGCCGCAGGCGAGGTACTGGACATTGACGGCGACTGCGGCGGCTATAATTTGCAGTGGGCGTGGTCGTCCGGCCGTCTGGCCGGAGAATTGAGGGGGATGGAATGATTCGGATCCGGGATATTATTCTGCCGCAGACGCACGATGAACACGCGCTGCGCTATCACGCGGCGCAGTGCCTGAAGGTGCAGGCGTCGGACATCGCCTCGCTGAAAATATTCCGGCGTTCGTTGGACGCGCGGAAGAAGCCGGAGCTGCGCTGGGTCTACACGGTCGACGTGACGCTCCGCAGCGGGGAGAGCGCCGTTCTGCGCCGCTGCCGCAGTCCGAAGATCACGCGGGAAGAGCCCTACCGCTATCGCGTCCCGCACGCGCAGAGCGGGAAGCGGCCGGTCGTCGCCGGCTTCGGCCCTGCGGGGATGTTCGCGGCGCTGGTGCTTGCCATGGCGGGACTGCGCCCGATCGTTCTGGAGCGCGGCGAGGCTGCGCCGGAGCGCAGGAAAAAGGTTGAGGCCTTCTGGAACGGCGGTACGCTCGACCCGGAGTCAAACGTGCAGTTTGGCGAGGGCGGCGCCGGAACGTTTTCTGACGGCAAGCTGAACACCGGCACGAAAAACGAGCGCGGCCGGTGGGTGCTGGAGCAGTTCGTCCGCGCGGGCGCACAGGAGGAGATCCTCTATGACGCTAAGCCTCACATCGGGACGGACGTGCTGTTTGAGGTTGTGCAGAATCTGCGGCGGCGCATCGAGTCACTGGGCGGCGAGGTTCGCTTCGGCGCAAAGCTGACGGGGCTTAGCTCCGAAAACGGCAGGCTCACGGGTGCGGTCTACTGCCGGAACGGCGAGGAAACGCAGCTTGCCTGCGATGCGCTCATTCTGGCTATAGGTCACAGCGCACGCGACACATTTCGCTGGCTCTCGGAAATGGACATTCCGATGGAGCCGAAGGCCTTTTCCATGGGCGCACGCATCGAGCATCCGCAGACACAGGTGGATCTTGCCCAGTACGGCAAGGCGCGCGGGGCGGAGCTTCCGCCCGCGGATTATAAGCTCTCCTGCCATCTGCCGGACGGCAGCTCGGCGTATACCTTCTGTATGTGTCCCGGCGGCTATGTTGTGGCGGCGGCGTCGCAGGAGGGCGGCATTGCGACCAACGGCATGAGCAATTCCG
>CAKUMR010000136.1 GCA_934667865.1 uncultured Oscillospiraceae bacterium
ACGTAAGCGGGAGCGCCCGCCGTGCTGACCTCCTGCGGAGTGAGGCTGTTCATATGCGCTTGCAGCGCGTCCTGCTCCGCTTCGGAAAGGGAGACGGCAAAAATCTCGCGGTTCTCCGGCGAAATCCCGGCAAGAATTTTCTCTGCCGCTTCCAGCGTTTCCGCAGCCATCAGGCGCTCATAGAGCGAGAGCTCCGCCTCCGGCTGCACTTCCTCTACGGGCTTTTCCTGTGGAGTGTTTGCAGGCTGTTCCGCAGGAGTGCTGACAGCTTCCGCCGCATCCTCCGCATAGACGAGAGTCGGGACGATGCCCGCCAGCAGCGTGAAAGACAGGATCAGCGCAAGAAATCGTCTATTCATAATGATCCCCTCCGCTTTCATTCTGTCTGCGCTTCTGTGCGACCGCAAGCAGACTCGCCAAGACGATCAGGCTGCCGACCGCGGCCAGAAGCCAGCTCGTCATATTCGCAGAGTCCCCGGTTTCGGGAATGTTCGCCGGCGGCTGATAACGGTGTTGGAACTCGATCGCGCTCAGCTTGCCTCCGTTCTCGTCTGCCACAACGACGGTCGGCACGAGCTTCTGCTCAAGATACTTGACGTATACCGTGATCTGATATACGCGCTTGTCATAGGTGTAATTTTTTGCTTCCTTTTCGATCACGGGCTGGAGGGTAAAGCGGTAAACGCCCGGCTCGGAAAAGGGGAGTGCAACTGTTCTGCTTTCTGTCCCGGTCAGGGAAAAGACAGGAACATACTCGTTGTCCGGCTCCGGCTTGTCGCCGTCCAGATCGACCGCCGTCAGACGGTAGGAAACGGTGGCGTTTTTCGGTGCGGCGCCGGTAGGATAGAGATAGGACTGACTGACCGTCAGCTCTGCGACTGCCGCATCCTCCGCCGCAAACGCGGGGAACACGAGCAGCAGGAAGCACACAAAGAGCATAAGAAAGCTGAACAGATGCCGGATGCATCTCTTTGTTTTCATAAAGCGTCAACTTCCTTTCTTCGCATAAGAAAAACAATGTTTCGTCAGTTCCGCCGGTTTTTCTGCACCGTGCGGTAGGCGATCACCGCGCCGAGCAGCACCAGCACCAGAAGCAGCAGCCAGCACCACAGCGGCAGCCGGGCGTGCGCTTTCCGGGCGGCGGGCTTCGGCCGGGCGGCGCTCTGCGTCTTTTCCGGCACGGCAAAGTCGTCCGGGTAGGTCGTTTCCGAGAGGAAGCCGACCAGCACGCTCCGCCCATTTGTCCGGTCGGACGAGCAGGTGCTCAGAAGCACCAGATGCTCCGCGTTTTCCTGCCCGGCGCTCCGGAAATTCCGCGCCGATTCGGAAATGTGCGCGCGCAGCGCAGCCTGCTCCTCCGGTACCGTCATAGGCCCGGCATAGAGCAGCTCGTCATAGGCATCCGCCAGAATGTAGGCATAGAACGTTACGCCGTAGTCCTTCCCGTCGACGAACAGATTGCCGTGCGGATGGGAATCAAAGAAGTCCGCGTCCGCAAATTTTTCCAGATCGCCGAACATTGCTCCGTCGGCCATGTGGTGACCGTGGAGAATGCTGTTAAAATCGGAAAAATCCGGTGTGTTGCGCGCGTCAAGGTAGATCGAGCCGGACAGGCTGTAGCTGCCGGTCGCGTCCGTGTTCAGATAGATCCAGTTGTCCTCGCCCTGTAATAGGGGATAGTCTATCCCCGTGCCGTAGACGGTGATCCAGCCGATCACGTCCTCATTCAGCGCCTGAAGCTCCTGAAAGGACACGGTGTCCTCCGCGACGGGCTTGTAGATCTCGTATTGCTCCGCCCGTGCCGCACTGCTGACCTGCTTCGCATCCCAGATGCAGTAACAGCCGAAGAGCAGCAGCAGAAGCAGCGCCGCAAGCAGGACGAAATTTACGACATCATCCAGTGCGCGGACAAGGCTGAGTCCGACGGATTGTTTTTTCTTATGCGTTTTCATTCAGAAAAGACTGTTTTCTTTCTCAGTTCTTCTGTTCTCTGCGCTTCTTGCCAAGAATGACCAGAAGAATGCCCGCTGCCGCGACTGCAATCAGAGCGATGTAGGGCAGGCTGTCGATGATGATGCCTTCGGGAGGAGTGACATCGTCACGGGTGTTGGTGAAATCAGCGCGAGAGCCGCCGTCCTCGTTGATGGGCTTAGCACTATCCATGCCGACACCCGCACCAATACCGGTGCCTTTTATATTGACGTTAAGGCTGGGGATAACTTTAATCAGATTGACCTCAGCCTGATACAGCGGGGTGCCTTCTTCTTCCACGATAAACTGCGTGCCGGCGTACATCTGCTCAATGACGAGGCTCTCGCCGTGCTTGAGCTGGAATTCCTTTTCAACACCGGTCGTGACCTCGCCGGTCGTCTCGCCGATCTTGTAGGTGTAAGTACGGCCATCTGCCGGGGCATTGCTGTCCGCCGTCAGGGTGAGCTTGAAACTGAAGTAGAGGTTCGTCTTGTTGCCCATATTGCCCGCGACCGTCTTGGAGATGGTCAAAGCAGCATTTTCTTCGCCGCCGGACATCTTCTCGTAGACGTTGACAAAGCGGAAGCCATTGCCGGTCGCGTTCATGTGGCCCTCGGTGCCGTCGACCAGATTCGTGCGCTCTTCATAGGTCGGGTCGACCTTGTTGCCGTCGCCGTCAGTGACCTTGACGTAGTCAATGATCAGATTGCCGTCCTCGCCGTTCACAATGCCGACTTCCAGCGTGTATTCTGCGTCGGAGTAGGTCATGTACTGGGTGTTGCCTGCGACTTCCTTCACCGTAAAGCGGTAGATACCTGCATTGGGGAAGGTGGCGTTTGCGAAGATGTCGCCGGTGGATTTCACGATCTTGCCGCCCGTGGGCTTGTCGGCGTTCGTGAACGCGGAGGTCGCGTTCGGGATGGTGGCTGCATTGGTTTCAAACGTACCGCCGGTGGTCGTGTCCTGCTCAAAAACGAAAGTAAAGGTTTCGTTCGGGCAGGTGACGTTTGCCGGGATGTCGAGTTCTTTCGTGATACTGGCTTTGACATTTTCGCCGCCGTCACTTTCAAGAACGTTTCCCGCTGCCAGAGCAGTAATTCCCATGCTCAGGCACATGGCGAGCGTGAGCATGAGTGCAATGATTTTACCGATGCTTCTTTTCATGGTTCTTCTCCTTCATAATAAATATTTGCATTTAATAATGCCAAAAACAAAGGATGGGGAAGCGTCAGATTCCCCGGCGTCGCAGGATGAGCATGACCTTGCCGAGAATGTCGTCCGTTTTCACGGTGCCGAAAATCCGGCTGTCCGTTGCGTTCTCGCGGCTGTCGCCAAGGAGGAAGACCTCGCCCTCTGCGACCGTGAGGGGGAAGGAAATGCCCTGCGTGTAGCGGTAAGTATTTTCGTAAATGCCGGTTTCCAACTGTCGGAAGCCGTTGATGTACAGGCCGTCCTCGCGGATGTCGACCTCGTCGCCCGCCACCGCAATGACCCGCAGCGCCAGCTCGCGGTCCTGATAGCTCGTGACGACGACATCCGTGCTGGTATAGACCCGGTCGAGCCGGTAGAAGAAAACCAGATCACCGTCCTTGATGGAAGGCTGCATGGAAATATCTCCGGCGCGGTAGACCCCGAACAGAAAGGTAAACAGCAGCACGACAAAAAGCGCCGCGACTGCGAGCTTCAGAAGCAGATATAATAAATCGCCCAAAAGGGGAGAGCGCCGCTTTGCGGAAGCGGGCTGGGCCTCTCCGCCGGCTGCCTGCGCATGGCTGTCGTGCGCGTCCATGGGAATCCCTCCGGTGTCTGGATTATCCGGGGCTTGCAGATCACAATAGATGCTGCGGCCCGGACGGTTAGAACAAAATCTGAATTTTTCTTAATTTTATTGAATAAAAAATCACGGTGTACATAGTATTATTCGTTAGACAGTATACCACTGATCAAGCTCGAATTCAAGTGCTTTTTGACGAAAAATTGATTTGTAATTCAATTTAGAGCCGAATATTATATATCTGACATTTCATCATTGCTGCACAACAAAAAGAATTGTAATAGAATTTTTTGAAAGAATTCTGCCCAAAATCCGGCAGTGCCTTTGTGGTTCTGATAGAAAGAAGAAATCTATTCACGCCTGTTACGGAACAGACGTCAGGTTCTGTTACGGCGCATACAGTCAGGTGCGGCGGAGTATGCATTTTTTGAAATAGAAATGAAAGAGAACGCCTTTGGGGAGAAGTGCTTTCTTCACAGATTTTTTCCGCTGCGCGCTTTTTTCAAGAATATGGTTGACAAATCACAATGCCTATGCTAAAATATTGCAGTCAACATTCGGAGAGATGTCCGAGCGGTTTAAGGAGCTGGTCTTGAAAACCAGTGACCCGGCA
>CAKUMR010000137.1 GCA_934667865.1 uncultured Oscillospiraceae bacterium
AGGCCGAAGCGATGTCCGGCACCTGCACCGTCACATCCGAGCGGGCATAGGTGCAGCAGGAAAGCCGCCAGCCGTCGGCATATTCCTCGTCGGAAATGTGGGAGGTCTGCAAGCCCTCCACTTCACCGGAGATCAGCTTCACGCGGCATTTGCCGCAGGAGCCGTTGCCGGAGCAGGGCGCGTCAATGGCGACATTGGCTTTTCTTGCCGCCTCCAGCAGCGTTTCCTCCGGTGAAACGCTGATCTTCACCGGCGATTCGCCGTTTTCAAAGGTAAAGGTCAGTTCAAACATTTGGGCTTCTCTACTTTCTTTATTGCTTCGGCACGATCGCAAAGACCACAAGGTCGCAATTGCCGTTATTTTTCATGACATGGGTACTGCCCTTCGGGCAGTAATGCGCCTGACCGGCCTCGACGGTTTCGCTGACACCGTCGCAGACGATGCTGGCCGTGCCGGAAAGGACATAAATGATCTCGCAGGAGTCCTCATGGGTATGCTCTCCGATGGAGGAGCCGGGACGCAGGCAGCCGCGCATGATCATGCAGGCTTCATCCCCGGTGGAGCGGCGAATGTAGCTTCCCTCGCCGCCTTTGAAATTTTTCTGTTCCGTTTCGGTAAGTTTTGTAAAATCGATCAGCATAGGTTTGTTCTCCTTTTAGAAAGCGGGAGGGCACAGACCCTCCCGCTTTGTTTTCCTCAGGGCTTCGCGGGTTACATCAGCGGCTCCAGACCAAGAACCGGATGGTTCTTCTCGGTCAGGAATTCCATCAGCGCATCGCAGTCCTCGCAGACGGTTTCGTCGGCGATCATATCAGAGAAGTTGTCAATGCCGTAGAGCTCCTTGGCCGTCTTGTTCAGGCGCTCGGCGACGTCGTCCTTCAGCTCCTTGGGCATCCAGACGATACGCTCAATGCCGCCCTCGGCAGCGATGAACTTCTTCGAGGAGATGAAGTGGCGGCCGTGGCCCATATAGCCCGGCGTCTGCACGCCGCCGCCGGTGCAGGAGGCCAGCTCGCCGAAGGTCATGCCGACCGGCGTCATGCCCTTGTACTCACGGTTGACGACGATGAAGCCGTTGGAAACCGGCTCGATGCCGCAGATGCATTCGAAGCAGCCGCAGGAGGTCATCGGGTCTTCCAGAATGGAATACAGCGTGACGCTCTCGACCGCGCCGTGGGTCGCTTCCTTGACCATCTTGTTGACGGACTCGTAGCGGCCGGTGCGCTCGTCGAGGCAGCCTTCCTTGAAGATGGGCTGGCAGGGCCCCTGTGGGTTGAGCTCGTTGGTCGCTTTGGCATCCAACCACGAAACTGCGCCGCACAGGCCCAGACGTTCCGGCGTGACCACGCAGCAATGCGCGGGCGCGAAGGACTGGCAGAGGATGCAGGTATAGTAGCGGTCGACGGATTCGTCTGTCATGGAGGACAGGCGGTCGTCTCTCGCGTTGTAGCGCGGCATGGCGACCTCGTCGCGGAATTTCTCGGCCTCGGCCTCGTCGGTGATGAAGGTGACCTGGCACTTATCGACAACGGCGTCGAAATCGTCCATGATCATGTGGTACAGCACCTCGCCGAAGTGACGCAGGCGCAGGCCCTTTTCATAGGCGTCGTTGGAAACACGCACGCGGACCTGATTGCGCTGGCCGGTGTGCATGACGCCTTCCATATAGTTGAACCAGGTGTGGATCTTACGCTCAATGACAGACTCGAAGTCAGGCTGCATCTTTGCGCCGGAAACGTCGATCTTCGTCACGAGGGCAAGATTCTTCTCGCCACCGTCCAGGTCCTTGCCGATGATGGTGATCTTATGATCCTCGACGTTGTCGGACATGGAGACCAGCTCGGCCGTGGCGTTCTTGCCGGACCAGAACTCGTTGTGCATATCCGCCTTGCGGATGATCTCGCCCTCAAAGGCAGCTGCAAAGGCCACCGGGATGGGCAGCTCCTTGGACTTGATCTTGATGTTGCGCAGCTCAAGGGAGCGCTTGACCGTCAGGTCGTGGTCGCAGACGGATTCCAGCGCGCCGGGCACCTGATTTTCTCCCAGATCAATGTCCACGACGACCGGGAAGCCCAGAGCGATCGCGCCCGCGCCCGCAGAAACGACCACGCTGTCGATGGCGCCGAAGGTGTTGACAAAGGCTGGGACTCTCGCCTTGGTGTAGGCCAGCAGGCCGGCCAGATCGCCGGGCTGCACATTGCCGAAGATCAGCGCCGCGCGGATGGCGACGGTGACGACATGGATGACGCTCGTCACGTCATGGCCCAGCGGGACGACACGGAACTCCAGACCCATCTTCACGCCGCCCTCGGCGCACTGCTCGATGACGTCGCCGACCATAAAGGTCATGATGCCCTTGGACTGGTAGTCCTTGACGACCTTGACGACGTCCTCGGCATTTTCCGCCTTGCCCAGCACGACCGCCACACCGGGAATATCGCCCGTGACCAGCGGCACGCCCAGAGAACGGATGACGGGGTCGGGAACGAAACCGATGCCGGAATCGGCAGCGTAGGGGTCGCCGCCCTCGACATACTTCAGGCCTTCGAGAATTTCCGCACCGACGGCGGTTGCGAGGCCGGCGTTGAGCGCCTGCCCCAGATCCTCCTGATTGGTGATCAGGCTCTTCAGGACACCCACGCAGGCGGGCAGATCGCCCAGCTTCGTGACCTTGACGCCCGTGGCGGCATAGATCGTCGGGAAGAAATACGCAGTGTCCGGGAACGCGAGTGTCTTGTCTGCGCCGTATTTTGCAATTGCGTCATTGACCGCGCCCTCAGTCAGGCCGGCGACGGCATTCGAACCGCCATAGATAAGATCGGTTAATACACTCATGTTGCTTCCTCCTGAAAAAATTTGCATTTTATGATTCATAAACCGGCCTGTCCCGCGGGCGTGCCGGAGTATTTCAGGGTTTCCGAAAAAGCGGCTTCACCCAGCCCCGTTTTCGCGGGGCTGGGTGGGGGATTTTTGCTTAAATCTCCAGATAGCTGTCGGAATACAGCTCGTTGTTCTTGAAGATGTCGCAGGACTTGATGGTTTCCATCAGACGCAGGTCGTTCGGATTGACAATGGCGGAGGTCAGACCCTGCATCATCGCCATGGCAACCAGCGCGGAGTCCATGATCGGACGCAGCGCCTTGGGCGCGCCGTTGGAGTTGTTGGACAGACCGCCGGTGGACTTCAGACCCTCGTCGGCGAACAGCTTGATGGCGTTCAGAACGTCCATCTGCTTGTCCTGCATACCCTTGACGACAAGGAACAGCGGGTCAAACCACAGATCCTCGGCCTCCATGCCCAGCGCCATGCCGCGATCGAGCATGGTATGGCAGTGGTGCATACGCTCGTCATTGTCCTTCGCAATGCCGTCGGCGGAGCAGAGGGCGATGACGATGGCGTCGTTGGCGGCAGCCAGATCGATGTTGGAGATACGGGAGCCTGCGTCGGCGGAGTTGACGATGGGCTTGCCGTTCGTGCGGTTATAGACGCGGATACCGGCTTCGATGGCCTTCTTGTTGGCGGTATCGAGGGCCAGCGGGACGTTATTGAAGTTCTCCTGTAAGAGCTTGACCGCCCAAGTCATCAGCTCGGGGCCGTTGGACTCCGCAGGTCCGATGTTGACGTCGAGGTAGGTCGCGCCGGCCTTGATCTGCTGCGCGGCACGCTCGAGGATGGGATCGGGATTGAAGGTCGCCATTGCCTCGCGGATGACCGGGCTGATGCAGTGGATGCGTTCGCCGATGGTGACGAACTTCTTGGATTCGACATTGCGGGTCTTGTAGGTCACGCCCATATCCTTGTGCGCGATCTCCGGAATGACCAGCTTGCTGAAGTCGATGGGGGCGTTCTCGTCCACAACGGGCTTCTTCTCCTCTGCCGGCTTCTTGGAAGCGGCAACAGCGGCAGCAGCCTTGATGTGCTCGCCGTCCTTGAGGTACTTGACGATCTCGACCGCCTCGCGGGTGCCGACGACGACGTTCCACTCAGGCAGCTTGTCCTGGATCTCGCCCTTCATGACGGCGACCTTGCCGGGGATGACCAGCGTGCGGTTGTTGATCTTGGAGGCGATGTCGTACTCGTCGAAGAACTTCTTGACGGAGGTGGAGGAGAACTTGCCCGCTGCCCATGCGGTCAGAACGGACATGCCGGAGGCGTCCGTGATCAGCAGGTTGACCGGCACATTGGAGCGCTCGATCTCGCCGGAAACGAGGAAGTAGGTCAGCGCGAAGTCGACCGTCATCATGCAGGGATCGTCGGGCGTTGCGCCGTTCATCGGGTAGATGCCGGGCGCGACCTTCATCGGCTTCTG